>JANYKF010000163.1 GCA_025361665.1 Clostridiaceae bacterium | reverse complement strand
CCAGAAGTGGGTACGGGCTGTTGGCTGGACTTTGCCCGACCCGGCATTTCACCGGGCTATATATCTAGCGCCGAACCGGCGCACTCCCGGAGCTGGTCAGCCTGTCGAACCGGTATGGCGGGCTCGGGATGCACTGCTGCGCGAACTCCAGGCATCAGTGGAACGGTTTTCTGCAGATTCCGAACCTGCGCCTTCTCAACATCATCCAGCCTGCCGGCGTGGTGGCGGAAGCATTCCCTTTTTTCCACGGCCATGTTGCCCAATGGCATGCCTGCACGGGGGAAGCGCCTCCGTTCAATCTGCTCGAAGGACTTTATCCGGAAACGCATATTGTACTGGAAACAACCGCGGCAACGAAGGAAGAAGCCATCCGTTCAGCGGAATTTCAGAAAACGCTTGGATGAGGGGTTGCGAAAAGGTGCTTGCAAATATGCAGAATGCCGGATAAACGGCGATGCCGGAAAAGCAACTCATCGGAAAAATGCATCCCAAACCGTACGGTTCCATGATACAATTGTCCAGCGTTAAAGGCATCCCAATTGAAACATTTTCATGATACAATTGACCCGCGTTCCACCATAGTCATACGCTATCCGTCAGGATGATCCAAAACCCGCAAATAGCGGACCATTTCATCGAAAGGAGCCAGAACATGGAATACTCTCACGAAGTCGCAAGCATGATGTGCATCGCGAAAGGGCCAAACCACGGGCCGGCCCCCATTCCCGAAGAAGGGAAATGGGTTCGGGCCAAAGAGGTCAAGGATATTTCCGGCCTTACGCACGGCGTGGGCTGGTGCGCACCCCAGCAAGGCGCCTGCAAGCTGACCCTCAATGTCAAGGACGGCATCATCGAAGAGGCCCTCGTCGAGACGCTCGGCTGCACCGGCATGACGCACTCGGCTGCCATGGCCGCTGAAATCCTGCCCGGCAAGACCATTCTCGAGGCGCTGAACACGGACCTTGTTTGTGACGCCATCAACACCGCCATGCGCGAGCTGTTCCTGCAAATCGTCTACGGCCGTACCCAGACCGCTTTTTCCGAGGGAGGCCTTCCTATCGGCGCAGGCTTGGAAGACCTTGGAAAGGGTCTGCGAAGCCAGATCGGAACCATGTACGGCACCCTTGCGAAAGGTCCCCGCTACATGGAAATGGCCGAAGGGTATGTCACCCATGTCGCCTTGGATGAAAACAACGAAATCATCGGTTATGAATTCGTGAACCTGGGAAAAATGATGGATGCCATCAAGGCAGGCACCGACGCAAACGAGGCACTCAGGAAGGCAACCGGAACCTACGGCCGCTTTTCGGAAGCCGCCAAGGTCGTCGACCCGCGCCACGAATAAAGGAAGGAGGCCAAGGATATGGCTTTGTTTGAAAGCTACGAGAGACGCATCAATCAGGTGAACGCCGCCTTGAACCAATATGGCATTGCTTCGCTCGAAGAGGCAAAAGCACTCTGCGATGCCAAAGGCATGGATATTTACACGCTGGTGAAATCCGTCCAGCCCATCTGCTTCGAAAACGCCTGCTGGGCTTATGTAGCCGGTGCGGCCATTGCATTGAAAAAAGGCTGCTCCAAGGCAGCCGAGGCAGCCGAGGCCGTCGGAATCGGCCTGCAGGCCTTCTGCATCCCCGGTTCCGTCGCAGACGACCGCAAGGTCGGTATCGGCCACGGCAATTTGGGTGCCATGCTCCTGCGGGAAGAAACAAAATGTTTCGCATTCCTGGCCGGTCATGAGTCCTTTGCGGCTGCGGAAGGCGCCATCGGCATCGCCAGGAGTGCGAACAAGGTGCGCAAAACGCCGCTGAAGGTCATCCTGAACGGCCTTGGCAAGGACGCGGCGCAAATCATCTCCCGCATCAACGGGTTCACTTACGTGCAGACCCAGTTCGATTACGGCACGGGCAAGGTATCCATTGTACGGGAACTCGCCTATTCGAAGGGCGAACGCGCGAAAGTCCGCTGCTACGGCGCGGACGATGTCCGTGAAGGCGTTGCGATCATGCATCTGGAAGGCGTCGATGTATCCATCACCGGAAACTCGACGAATCCCACCCGTTTCCAGCACCCGGTTGCAGGCACGTATAAGAAGGAATGTTACGAGCAGGGAAAGAAATTCTTTTCCGTTGCTTCAGGCGGCGGAACAGGCCGTACCCTGCATCCCGACAACATGGCAGCCGGCCCCGCTTCCTACGGCATGACCGACACCATGGGCCGCATGCACTCCGATGCCCAGTTCGCCGGCTCATCCTCCGTCCCGGCCCACGTCGAGATGATGGGGTTCATCGGCATGGGCAACAACCCGATGGTTGGCGCAACCGTCGCGGTGGCGGTAGCCATCGAAGAGTCCGGCAAACAGGCTGATAACCACTGAGGATTCCGGCAGACAGGCTGATAACCACTGAGGATTCCGGCAGACAGGCTGATAACCACTGAGGATTCCGACAGACAGGCTGATAACCACTGAGGATTCCGGCAGACAGGCTGATGCGACTGACAATTCCTTCAAATCGGTTGATAACTCAGGATGGGGATGTCCCGGGACGAATTCCGGGCTTCCCCTTTGCCCCAGGAAGTGGAGCGTCCATGCCATGGGGTTCGAAATGGAAAGGACCTTCATGGACAAGGCACTCAATGGCAAGCATGACTGGACCCTGTTGAAACGACTTGCGCTCCTGGCCGCGCCGATGGCCCTGCAGAATGCAATCAGCTTTTCGGTCGGCCTCACGGACAACCTCATCGTCGGTTCCCTTGGCGAACTGGCCCTTTCCGGGGTCTTCATTGCCAACCAGTTCCAGAATCTCATCCAGATGCTGGTCATCGGTCTTTCCTCCGCCATGATGGTGCTGGCAAACCAGTACTGGGGAAAGCGGGATGGCGAACGGGTAAAGTCCATTATCGGCATCACATTGAAATTCGGGCTTGCCTGCACCCTTTTCATGTTCCTATTGACCCTGTTCTTCCCGGGCTTCATCCTGGGTCTATTCACAAACGACAACAATGTGGTTCCGGAAGGCATGAAATACCTTTCGATCATCCGCTTTTCCTATTTGTTCTTCTGCATCACCCAGGTCCTCATCGCATCCATGCGTGTGGTGGAACGGGTGAAAATCGGCATGTACCTTTCCCTCTGCACGTTCGCGGTCAACCTTTTCCTCAATTGGCTGCTGGTTTTCGGCAACCTGGGCGCACCAAAGCTTGGCATCCGGGGCTCGGCCATCGCCACGCTATCCGTCAGGATCCTGGAATGCGCCATCATGGTGCTTTATGTGCGCTTCGTGGATGATCGGCTGTGCCTGAAGTTCAAAGAACTATTGCAAACGGACAGGGAATTGTTGAAGCGCTTTCTGAAATATGGCCTCCCTGTCATCATCGGCGACATTACCTGGGGCATCAACCTGGCGACCCAGGGTGCCATCATAGGACATCTGGGTGCCACGGCGACTGCCGCGGTCAGCATATCAACCGTTATCTTCCAGATGGTCGGGGTGGTTGTTTACGGAACAGCTGGCGCCACAGCCATCATCATCGGCCAGACAGTCGGTTCCGGCGACATTGATAAGGTCAAGCGGTATTCCCGATCCCTCCAGGTCATCTTCCTGGTCATCGGCGTGTTTTCCGGTCTCGCGCTGTTCCTCGTCCGGGAACCGATTCTCCTGCTCTACAACCTGTCGCCTGAAGCAAAAAACATGGCCCTGCGGATGATGACGGTCCTCTCCGTGACCATTGTCGGAACATCCTACCAGATGTCCTCCCTCACCGGCATTGTCCGGGCGGGCGGTGCGACCCATTTCGTCCTGGTGAACGATCTCATCCATATCTGGTGCTTCGTCATACCGGCTTCCCTGCTGGCCGCGTTCGTCTTTCACACGGACCCGGTGCTGGTATTCGCTTTGCTCAAGTCCGACCAGATCCTCAAGTGCTTTGTGGCCGTCATCAAGGTGAACCGGTTCAGATGGATCAAGAACCTGACGCATGAAACGGTGTCGACGGTCTGACGCGGGAATTCTGTTGTTCCATCCGAACGGATTCGCATCTTGTGATGAACTGAGACGCAGTTTCATTGCGGCTTGGAAGGGTATGCAAAAGAAGAACATATTTCTGCGTCATGGGAAAATGTGCCTTCAACATGCAGGATGTCAGAGACATCCTGCATAAAAACTCACAAAAGTGAGTTTTTACACCAGAATCAACTGTTAATCGGAGTGAAAAATGAAGAAGACAACCACACCGGAAACGATTGATAAACCTCAAAAAGCTGTAGTGGAATCGTCGCAGGAGCATTCTTCCTCCTCAGCCGGTGTACAGAGGCGCAAGGCACTTCTGTTTCAGCTTAGTGTTGGGATCATGCTTGCTGCTTTTGGCATTTTGACTTTTCTGGTCGTCACTGTCCCTGTACTTTCAATTGACCTGAGTATAACCCAAGGTTTGCAATCGATCACCAATCCCATCTTTGCCGGTCTGATGACCTATATCAGTTGGGCCGGCTTTTCACCGCAATCCTTTATCATCTGTGCAGTCATCGTCATACTTCTCTTTATATTTGGATATTTTTGGGAAGGAACTGCCGGTTTCCTCATCGCTGCGATTGTCCCGCTTCTCAATCTTCTTGCCAAAGTTATCAT
>JANYKF010000151.1 GCA_025361665.1 Clostridiaceae bacterium | reverse complement strand
TTTTGTTGCCTCTCTTTTGTTGCCGCTGTTTTGTTGCCGCTCTTTTGTTGCCGCTCTTTTGTTGCCTCTCTTTTGTTGCCGCTCTTTTGTTGCCTCTCTTTTGTTGCCTCTCTTTTGTTGCCTCTCTTTTGTTGCCTCTGTTTCTGCGTTTTCCCGATCACCCCGGATGACCTGCATGGCTGTATTCCACGGAGGATAACGATGATGGGCGAATGCCTGTTTTCAATCATCCAGCATCCCATGATTCTCGCCGTACATGAAGACAGCGGTGTACCTGTCATCTATGAGCGGACACCTCCGGCCGGAGCGGCTAATATCGGCTAATAGCGGCGAATAGCGGAGAATATCGGCGAATATCGGCGAATAGCGGCGAATATCGGCGATTATCGGCGATTATCGGCGAATACGCCGACCGTGTCCGCAGAAACCTCGCCGCACCGGATCTGTACCCTGGCCTGAAACAGAATGATGAGAGGCAGGCCTCTCCGTCATGAACACAGGGCCTTCCAAGCATTTTGTGAAGGACGGTTCACTTGCCTGCGTATTGGCCTGGGGAGAGAATGTCTTCACCAATCGCCAGGATGTCGGCGGACACCTGCGGATTCTTGAGGAACACAACTTCGAATATGATGCCGAATTGAAAGGGGAACAGACCATCCGCACGGGAGTCATGGCCCTTTCAAGGGATTCGTCCGAAGCCGGAATCACCAGGGCACCCAATTTCTCAATTCACCCCTGCTGGTGTATGAAATGGCAGAAGAACGGGAACCGAAAAGAAATCCCAGTATTTTGGATTTTTCAAAGGTCAATTTGATTGCCGCTGCCGTGTTCCCAAAAGAGGAACGGCTTGCCTGTCGATTTTACGAAGGTGCCGGATGTACGCACGCAATGGGTGCGCTTGAAGAAGAACTTGGCTGCCCGCTGCGCATCACCGATTTGTCAGGCCATCTTCCGGATGAGGTCACACCTTACCGGATAGGCATCCTGACAGTAGCGGACAAGACTGCGGACAAACAGGACGAATTTTCCGGCTTTCAGAGAACGCGGTGATGCCATTCCTGTTTCACACAGCAAGCGGTGATGCCGTTCCTGTTACGCCCAATAAGCAGGAAGGACATCCAGGTTGGCTTTGACAAGATCTTTGAGCAATTGTTCCGGATAGTCGCAGTTGGCACCGAGCGGATCAAGGTAAAGCGCCTGCAGGGCCAGATTGAAATCTCCCGTCAGCGCCGCTTCCACGGCCAGCACATATTCCCTCCCAAGTGCATCGCACTTGGCGGCGATCCCCGCGGGGAGCGTGCTGATTGTCTGGGGATGGAGCCCGAACAGCTCGACGAAGGTCGGCACTTCCACGATGATGCCGTCGCTGACGCCCTCAAGATACCCTCGGTTGATGACGTTGACCATTTCCAGCGCAGGCTCCCCGGTAATCAGCGCCCGCATGAAATGCGTGGCCGTTTCACCGGATCCGGCGATGAACTTGTCGAATCCGGTCTGCTTGATCCTGATTTCGTCGAATAATGCCCTGGAACGTTCCCGCCATCCGTCGACAACGACAAAGTCATTGTTCTTCCAGGTCAAATCCATATCGGCCAGCACCCGCTCCTTCATGAAAAAGGGAAAGAATTCCTGTACGTGGCGGTCGCCGGGTGCGGGAAAAAGACCGAAAACCCCATACAGAGCGGTTGATACGGGTTCTTTTGCATTCATGCCGGATGCCGCAAGCTGATCCATCAGTTGGGGATACACATTTTTCCCGTCGATGCTCATTTCCGTGAACCAGGTCAGGTGGTTGACGCCCCCGGCCCGAAAATGAAAGCGCAGCGGATCTACCTTGAATACTTTCTCAGCCAGCCAGCGGGCCATGTCCGGCGTGCCGTGGCAAAGGCCGAATGACCGGATGGCCGTATATTTCTGCAGGGCCAGGCAGACAGCCCCTTCGGGGTTCGTGTAGTTGATGATCCAGGCTTCCGGACATCTCTTTTCCATTTCCCGTGCGATGTCCACCGCGACCGGTATGGTGCGCAGCGTCCGGATGAGGCCGCCGGGACCAATCGTGTCGCCCACCGACTGCGAAACGCCATGGGTGGTGCAGATGGTGATATCCGACTTCCAGCGGGCATAGCCGCCCGTCGCGTAGGTCAGGAACACAAAGTCCGCTCCCTCAAGGCATTCACGGAAATCAACATGCTTTGACACGCTGAACGAACGGCCGGCAAATGCGACAAGGTTGCCCACTGCCGTGCAGACTTCGTCCAGCAGGGACACGTCCAGATCGACAAGCGCCAGATGGCCTTCGACCAGTGCGGGTTCCTTCAGGATGTCTCCCACCAGCGACATGGTGAATGTGGAACTGCCGGCACCGATGAAAACGAATTTGAATTTGGTTTGTCCTGTCAGCATTGTGAATCTCCCTTCGAATTGCAGGCCTGATAGCATTTTCTAAGCACTGGCTTGTGTATGTTCTTCACCCTTGAACCTTGTCCGGGTCAGGCAGCATGAATTCACGAATAATCAGCAGCAGGCTGTCATAACTGGCGATAAACGAACGCAGGGTACGGACCGTTGCGCCGTATGAATCGAATTCCCGCGGGGTCAGTCCGTCTTCCGCGTAGGCACGGCGGAAATCAATGAATTTTTCACTCAGATCCGCGATGATACCGGGGTCCACCGGATTGTCCATGCGGCTGACAGGCTTGATGTCAGTCGCATTGAACTTCTGCTGCCAGGCATGGGGAATGGTCATGGCGATGTCTCCGCCGATGGTCTCAGACCAGTGTCCGGCATGCCGGAATGCAGCCGACAAAAGGCGGGTGCGATATCCCCGTTCCTTGTAGATGCGATATGCTTTTTTCAGGACGGCGATACCGGCCCAGTTCATGAATTCGGATGATATGGAAATTTCTTCCTTACTTGCCACCACTTTCAGCCAATCGTCCAGGCGTCCGATCATCAGGGTGCAGACAGGCGACATATCCGCAGTCGGAAGCCCCAATGCCTCCCTCCGCGTGAGACCCCGCTCCACGGCCTCCGCAATGGCAATCGCCTGCGGCAAAGTGAAACTGACGGTAGCGTTGATGTTCACCCCCGCGAAAGTGACTTCCTCGATGGCTTTGATGCCCGCCTCGGTCGCCGGCATCTTGACCTGCATGTTCGGTGCCAGCCGGTTGAAACCGACCGCCTGGTCAACCATCATCCGCCAATTTTTGTAATATTTCGCATTTGTCTGGATGGAGATGCGGCCCTTGCGGCCGTGTTCCCGCTCAAAAACGGGCATCAGGAGCTCCGCGCCCTTCACGGCCATTTCCTCTATCAATTGCCAGGTGACGTCTTCCTCCGTGCCTTCCGGCATGGAAGCGATGATTTCATGGATACGCCCCTCCCAAAGGGGCATTTCCTTCTTCAGCACATCGACCACGATGACAGGATTGGTGGTCGCGCCTACCGCACCATGCGCAATCGCGTCCTCCAGCTCCTGGATGGAGCAGGAATCGTTCCATAAGTCGGTGACGGTTGTGCAGACGCTCTCATGCAACGGACCGATATAGCGGTTTTCCATTT
>JANYKF010000126.1 GCA_025361665.1 Clostridiaceae bacterium | reverse complement strand
GGGAGAGCTTTTCCATGCGCAGCAAGGAAGAAGCCATGGACTACCGCTATTTCCCAGAACCGGACCTTGTGCCGATTGTCATCGACTCCGAATGGCTTGCAAGGATCCGGGCCAGCCTGCCGGAATTGCCGCAGGCCCGTCGCCTTCATTACGTTGCGGAGCTGGGCATTCCCGCGTATGATGCGGGCCTGCTGACCGGAACCATCCAGATTGCCACCCTGTTTGAACAATCGGCTGCGGTTTGCGGCAACCCGAAAGCAGCCAGCAACTGGATCATGGGTGAAATCCTCCGGCGCATGAACAGGCAGGACGGCGAATCCCTTGAACCCGGCATCAGCGGGGAGCAATTGGGAGCCATCATCCGCATGGTGGAGCAAGGGGATATTACGCAGGCCTCCGGCAAGAAGCTGCTTGAAGCCATTCTGGGAATGGCGGAGGATCCAGTCATCCTCATGGATCGCATGAACCTGCGTGTGCAAAGGGATGAAAACACTGTTTTCGAAGCAGTTGCCAAGGTGATTGAACAAAACCCCCAGGCATTGGCGGATTGGCGTGCGGGTAAAGGCAAAGCTGTCGGCTTCCTGATGGGGCAAGCCATGGGGTTTCTGAAGGGGAGGGCCGATCCCGGCCAGGTCAAGCTGGCGCTGGATGCAATCCTGAAGGATATGCAGAGTTTGTGAAGGAACCGGAAGAACCGATGAAGAAGTTTGCATGACGAGTGAAGGAACCGGTAATTGGCAGAAGGAACCGGAAGGGGATGCGTAATGAGCTACATCGAAGGCATAGGTCCCTGGACTGAAGGATTGACACACCGGGATGATGGATCCACGGTTGTTGAAGGGTTTGTTCACCGCATTCGCGACATGGGCGGGTTCACTTTCCTTGTCATTCGAACCGGTCGGGCCTTGGTTCAGTGCATCCTGGATGAGTCCGTGAAGGAATTGTCCGGCAGATCCCTGGAAACCGGGGATACGGTTCGGCTTGAAGGCACCCGGATTCCGGAGCCCCGAGCCTCGGGCGGCTTTGAAATCCGCGTCCGGCATGTGGAAATCCTGTCCCGCCCGTGCGCCCAGCCCCAGGTCCCGCTGACGCGCCGCAGCATGAACATCAGCATCGACGTGAATTTGGACAACCGGCCCATTTCCCTGCGGCATCCGCATGAACGTGCGATTTTCATCATCCAGGAAGCATTGGTGCAGTCTTTCCGCCTCTATCTGTCGGGCAAAGGCTTTACCGAGGTGCATACACCCAAGATACAGGCAGCCGGAGCCGAAGGCGGCGCAAACATTTTCAAGCTGGATTATTTCGGCCATCCGGCCTTTCTGGGGCAGAGCCCGCAACTCTACAAGCAGATGATGGTGGGCGTCTTTGGCCGTGTGTTCGAGGTTGCCCCTGTCTTTCGAGCCGAAAAACACAACACGACCCGGCATTTGAACGAATACATCAGCATGGATCTGGAAATGGGCTTCATCCGCGGCATGCAGGACATCATGGACACCGAGGCCGCTTACCTGAAATTCGCCATGCAATACCTGAAAGAGAGATGCCCGGACGAGATTGCGCTCCTTGGAGCCGTGATCCCCGATATCGGCCGGATCCCCGTGATGAAGTTCAAGGACGCGAAAAAGACTGTCGTGGAATACTTCGGGAAGAAATTGGGCGGCCACGGGGATCTGGATCCGGAAGAGGAAGTGCTGCTGTGCGAATATGCCAAAAAGGAACTTGACAGCGAGTTTATCTTCATCACCCATTATCCATCCCCGCGCAGGCCCTTCTACGCAATGGATGATCCGGAAGATCCGGGATATGCCTTCAGCTTTGATTTGCTCTTCCGCGGACTCGAGATCACGACAGGCGGCCAGCGCGTCCATGACCATGCCATGCAAGTTTCCAAAATGCAGGAACATGGCATCGATCCGAACGAATTCAAGGATTACCTGCAAATCCATGCGGTCGGCATGCCGCCGCACGGCGGTCTGGGCCTCGGACTGGAACGGATCACCCAGCAAATCCTGGGCTATCGGAACATCCGACAGGCAAGCCTGTTTCCGAGGGACATGAAACGGATGCTGCCATAACGGGTATATGTGACAGATAATGCAGGTATAAAACCATATTCCTGTGCAAATTTGAGATTTTGCATTGAAATTACTTGAAAAATGAAATATTGGTTGACTGAACTTGCATATGGTGGTAGGATGTACATAGTTTTTATGATTGTGGAAACAATGGCGTTTCAACTACAAGGTTGGTGCGCCATTTTTGCAGTTTGAAAGGAGATTCCCAATGGAAAAATGTTGTTCGGAGAATTTCACATCCAGCATGTTCGGTTCCATGGTCTTCAACGAATCCGTCATGCAGGAGCGCCTGCCGAAATCCACTTTCAAGGCGCTCAAGAAGACCCTCAAGGATGGTTTCGCCCTGGAAGCCGGTGTGGCCGAGGTTGTCGCCAGCGTCATGAAGGACTGGGCCGTGGAAAAGGGTGCGACCCACTATACGCATTGGTTCCAGCCTTTGACCTGCATCACCGCGGAGAAGCACGACTCGTTCGTTTCCCCCACGGAAGACGGCAAGGCCATCATGGAATTCTCCGGCAAGGAACTCATCAAGGGCGAGCCGGATGCGTCCTCCTTCCCGTCCGGGGGTCTGCGCGCCACCTTCGAAGCCAGGGGATACACGGCATGGGACTGCACTTCTCCCGCCTTCGTGAAGGACGGCACGCTTTATATCCCGACTGCCTTCTGTTCCTATACGGGCGAGGCACTTGACCTGAAAACCCCCCTTCTTCGCTCCATGGAAGCGCTCAACATCCAGGCCATGGGTGTCGACGCGTTTGTCATCCGCCATTCGGCACCCGGTGCTCCGCACCTGCTCGCGCGCCACGTCAAGGTGCCTGTCGTCAACGCCGGCGACGGCTGCCACGAACATCCGACGCAAGGTCTGCTCGACCTGTTCACGATCCGCGAAGTCTTCAAC
>JANYKF010000121.1 GCA_025361665.1 Clostridiaceae bacterium | reverse complement strand
CTTCCGTGAGGATGCCGACTTTCACCAGACGGTGCTTCACGGAACGGTCTTCGATGAAAACATCGCAGAAACGGCTGATTTCATCCTGCATGCCCGTGAGTGTGCCGATGAGATTCAACATGGTTGCCTCGTCGATGTCTTTTCTCACCCCGCCGATTTTGCATACGGAGAAGATGACCCGTCCTCCTGTGGTGGCTTCGAAAATATCGAGGATTTTCTCACGCAGGCGCCAGGTGTGCATGAAAAGGCTTTCAAAGCCGAAAGCATCCGCTGTCAGGCCCAGCCAGAGCAAGTGGCTGTGCACGCGAGACAGTTCGGCCCAAATGGTGCGAAGGAATGCCGCGCGTGCCGGAACCTGGATTTCCATGATGCTTTCAATCGCCTGGCAGTAGCCCATCCCATGCATGAAACTGCAGATGCCGCAAATTCGTTCCGCCACATAGACATATTCCGTAAACTCTTTTTTCTCGACCAGCTTTTCCAGGCCCCGGTGGATGAATCCGATGGAAGGAATGGCTTCCACGACTCTTTCATCTTCCAGCACGAGATCAAGGTGGATCGGTTCGGGCAGGACGGGGTGCTGCGGGCCGAACGGGATGATTTGACGCTTTCCCATCGATCAGGTCTCCTTCTTCGTGATTCCGGCATCGGGTTCGGTCATGGCCGGAACGGGCCGCGGTGCCGCTTTCGCAGGCGGGAAGGCAGGCTGCGGGGGTGTGAACGCCTTGAAGGGGGTTTTTTGGGCCATGCGGTACAGGGCTCCTTCGTAATCGATCGTGATCCCGCTGATCTTCACGCCGAACAGGTCCTTCAGCTCGTTCTCGTAGAGGAAGGCCGGAGAGAAGATGCGGCTGATGCTGACGATCTCATCATCCACGGCCAGCACGATGCGGTAATTGACAAATTCCAGGCTGCGGTCGAATGTGTAGTTCAGCTCAAAACCCTCGGATACCCGTGTGCAGGAGATCTGCACGAGGCGGTAGCCATCGCGCTTCATCAGGTATATTCCGTGAATGAGCTCTTCAGGGGTCGTGACGACTAAGCGCTGACTTTCGTACATGGCTTTCCCCTCCTTTCTGTTTCATCTGTTTTAGCCGGGTCACCATTTTCTTGCGTTTTGCCCGGGCCACCATTTTCTTGCGCTTCTCCCCCAGGATGCCAAGCGCCTTGACCACGCCGTCGATGATGGCTTCCGGCCGTGCCGCGCAGCCCGGCACATACAGGTCCACCGGCAATACCTTGTCGACGCCGCCAAGCACATTGTAGCAGTCGGCGAAGATTCCCCCCGATGTGGCACAGATGCCGATGGCGGCAACGACTTTCGGGTGCGGCATCTGGTTGTATATCTGCCAGATGACGTCCTTGTTCTGTTCGTTGACGGATCCCGTGATGAGCAGGATGTCGGCATGCTTGGGGTTGCCGGTGTTGATGACGCCGAACCGCTCCACGTCGTAGACCGGGGTCAGGCAGGCCAGTACCTCGATATCGCAGCCATTGCAGCTGGAACCGTCATAGTGGATGATCCAGGGAGATTTCGAGAAGAACGGCATGATGCACCTCCGTGCCTACTTTTGCAGCAGCTGCAGGATGACAACGTTTGCGAAGCCCAGCGTCGCTGCCACGGCCCAGGATGAAGACAGGACGTATTGCCATTTGGCGCGGGCAAAACTGTTGTCGATGAGGATTTCCAGGAAATAGACCACCAGGCAGGCCAATACGCCAACCACCGGTCCCCACGGAGACGTCCAGGTGAAAAACAGAAAGATGAACCCCATCAGGAACAGGTTCTCGTACCAGTGGGCAATTTCAATCAGTGCCAGGGTGGATCCGGAAAACTCGGTTGTGATGCCCTTCACGATTTCCTGATGCGCGTGATGGGACATGGAGAGGTCGAAGGGGGATTTCCGCATCTTGATCGTGAGGATATACAGGAATCCCGCGAATATGCCGGGGAGGTAAGGGAGCAGCATCTTGTTCGATTGAACCAGGTTGGAAATGCCGAATGAGCCGGTTACCATATAGAAACCGATGGCGACCAGGAACACCATGGGTTCATACGCCATCATCAGCATCAGTTCCCGCAGGGCGCCGATGCTGCTGTAGGGTGAATTGGCGGAGTAGGCGCCGAGGATGAGGAAGATGTTCGCGAGTGTCAGGGCGAAAATGACCATCAGCAAATCTCCTCCGGAAAAGAAGAGGCAGCCGGTGAAAATCACACCGATCAGGAAAAATAAAATGTAGAAATTCTGGACATGATTGACTGCGACGGATTCCTTTTCAAACAGCTTGAGCACGTCATAAAACGGCTGCAGGACCGGCGGGCCGAATCGCCCCTGCATGCGCGCCGTAATCTTCCTGTCGATGCCTGCGAGCAGCCCCCCCAGCAGCGGAGCGAACAGGATATAGGCGCTTACGATCATCCAAGTCTTCAAAGGGCACCTCCCAACGCCATCATCAGCACGACGGCCAGCGTGGTGGCGGATGCCGCAATCCCGATCATAGACAGGGTCTTTTCGTTCAGGTATTTGTCCATGTACCAGTTCGCAAGGTACATGTCCTTCGGTTTGCCGAATGAATCGGTGAAGCCGCGGTTGTCACCCTGGTTCACGCCGGACATGTAGGCCGTGAGGATTTTTTCATCCTGCAGGTGAACGTAAACGTACATGGCGATCGGCATCAGCAGGACCATCCCGAGCATCATCAGCACCAGGTTCGTATTGCCGGCAGAAAGGACACTCTGAATCTGCGTTCCGTAGAATCCCTCCAGATAGGGTTCGATGACCCGGTTCGAGATGACCGGGAACAGGAAGCACAGACCCACCGCAATGGCGGCATGGAAACCGAGTGACACCCATTCATCCTTCTTGATGTGGTTTTCCAGGCGTGCGCTCCTGCCCAGGACAGCCACGATTTTTCCTAACCATTTCGTCCAGTAGAACAGGGTGGCGGCGCTGCCGAAAACCAGCGCCATGACAATGAGCACATTGTCTGAATCGATGAAGGCGCGCAGGGCGGCCCATTTTGATATCAGCATGCCGAAGGGGGCGAGGAACATGGCCGCGATGCCAATGGTGAGCATGACGGCCATTTCCGGCAGTTTCGTGACCATGCCGTGCATGTCTTCGATGTCCCGGCTGCCGATATTGTGTTCAACAGTGCCGACGGAAAGAAACAACAGGGATTTTGAAACCGCATGGAATATGATGAGCAGGATGCCTGCCCAGACGGCTTCATATGTTCCGATGCCGCCGCAGGCCACAATCAGTCCGAGGTTGGCGACCGTCGACCAGGCGAGCAGCTTCTTGGCGTCGGTTTGCGAGATGGCCGCCAGCGAGGCCAGCAGGAACGTGATGCCGCCGACCATGGCGACCATCAAACCCGCGATGTTGCCCGAGAGGATGGGTGCCAGGCGGATGATGAGGAAAACACCGGCTTTGACCATGGTGGACGAATGAAGGAGGGCCGATGAGGGTGTCGGGGCGACCATGGCACCCAGCAGCCAGCTTGAAAATGGCATTTGCGCGGCCTTCACGAGCCCGGCGAAGGCGAGCAGCACGGCCGGGACGATGACGATCGTTCCCTTCAGCCCCATTTCTATCAGGGCCGAAAGTTCCATCGTATGCAGATTCATCCCGACATAAACAACTGCGGCCGCGAAACCGACCCCTCCGGCAAGGTTCATGACGAGTGCGCGGAAGGCATTGTCGACGGCCTCTTTCTTTTGGGTGTATCCGATGAGCAGGAAGGAGCACAGCGTGGTGACTTCCCAGAAAAAGTACATCCAGACGAGGTTGTTCGAAAAGACGATGCCGAACATCGCCGACAGAAAGACAAACAGCATGGCCAGGAAGAAAGGGGTCCTGTCCTTGAACTCCGGATGGTGATGATGGTATTCCTTCATGTATGGGATCGTGTAGACGCAGATGAGGCTGCCGACCACACCGATGATGAGGGCCATGAGGATCGCCAGCCTGTCGATGGCCATGTCGGCTGCGATGACGATGCCATGCCCGTTTGACAGTTCGAACCAGATCAGCAGGGGGGTCTGGATGAGCGTGAGGATCGCGGCCATCGGTTTCCTGCGGCGGATGGCGAAAACAACGATCAGGACCGACATCGCAATGTCCAGCGCCAACATTCCGTATGACAGCCATTCGGATTCAACCCGGATGCTGAGCCGTCCTCCGAACGTCTGCACGGCAAGCAGGATCGATCCCGATGCAATCAGCAGCGCGGAAACGCGCACGATGAAGCCCTGGAGCTTTCCGTTGCGTACAATTGCCAGCAGCCCGGCGGCCAGGAGGGGGAAGAGCATGAGAAAGAGGACAACATTCACAGAATCACCCCGTTTTCACGATGTTGCAGGATTCCTTTTGAAAAGCTTGCTTCATGGCTACTGGAAAAGAAGAGGTCCCCATTGACCCATACCATTATAGAATGGATTTTGTATACACGCAATCATCGTTATTTCCTTATCAGGCAAGGGGATTCGGTACTTCTGCGAGTGCTTCATCATCGTTGTCTGTGCCTCCTGTCGCGTCGGTTGTGCGGGAAGTCCAATGGATTGCCTGCGCTGTCCGCCTGTGTTATCGTGAAGTAGGGGACACCTTGGACAGCCATCCGTCATGCCGGACGGGTGGATATGGATGAGGGACATGAAGCCCGGCAATGGCTGACGGTCTGTGCCGCAGCACCAAATGGGGGTCGCATGAAGGAACATATCTATACAATACCCGTTACGGAAGCATTCGAACAGGAATGTGAGTGCCCGTTGTGCTTCTGCCAGCGAAATCTGGAAGGGGACGCACTTGAGTATGAACTCGGCGCGGCCATGATGGAGCCGGACCATCGCATCGGCACAAACCAATCCGGTTTTTGCACCCGGCATTATGAAAACCTTTACAATATGCAGAAGAACCGGCTGCCATACGGGCTGATCCTGGACACCCACATGGAAGAGCAGAACCGGCTCATTGCGGAGGCGTACCGGGCAGTGGGCGACCGGTTGGCGAAAGAGAGCATGGATGGGCTCCTGGATGCGATGAAGGACAAGCTGGCCGGAAGAAAACGGACGGCGGATCTGCTGACGGCGGATCTGCTGGGTATCCTGACCCGGCTTCTGGGTGATTGCGCGATCTGCACCCGCGTTGCGAATACCATGAATCAGTTTGCGGATACCGTGATATACCTTTTTTTCCGGGAACCCGATTTCCGTCTCAAGCTCGAGGCCGGGAAAGGATTCTGCATTCCCCATTTCAAGCTGCTCTTGGAACTGGGGGATGAAACTTTGTCCGTGCAAAAAAAGGCGATGTGGCTGCGGTCTCTGCTGCCCCTTCAGATTGAAAATCTTGGGCGCATGCAAACCGATGTGCACTGGTTCACGCAGATGTTCGACCACAGGAATAAGGATGCGGACTGGAAAAACTCGCGGGATGCCCTTGCGAGGGCGATTCAGAAGCTTGGCGGACCCATGGATGTGGATTGATCGGGGCATGGTTGGAAATGGGTGTGGATGGATTGCGGCATGGTTGGAAATGGGTGTGGATGGATTGCGGCATGATTACAAAAGGAGACGGGATGGATGCAAGGAAATACGATTACGAGGCCCTGAAGGCGGTTATTGAGAAGCTTCGCGCGCCGGACGGCTGCCCGTGGGACCG
>JANYKF010000087.1 GCA_025361665.1 Clostridiaceae bacterium | reverse complement strand
GTGAATCACCAGCAAGCCATGAAAATGCGCTCATGATTGATTGGATTTTCACTACCCGAACAGCGCATTTTCAGGATAGACCATAGATGCTTCGCCCCGAACACCAGGAAGCCACTATGATTGCGTCTTGTCTTTATGGTTTCCGTTATTGATTCGACGCAATCATAGGGTAGAATCTCGATTGACATTTCTGTGAGTCTGGTATAATGGTACAAAGGCTGATTCTTCTGCAGGATTCCATTGGAATCCTGCATTAAAATTTGCGATTGCGAGTTTTTGCGTGAGAATCAAGGCTGAAGCCGGATCCGGCAAACCGGGACGGCTTGGGGTGTTGGCCTGTCCTTGGGTTGGCAGGCTGAAAGGGGGAGTTGCCATGAAAGACTATGGGGCTGAAAGCATCCGCAACGTCTGTCTGCTTGGGCATGGCGGTGCGGGCAAAACAACACTGGCCGAATCCATGCTGTTCCTGACCGGCGCAACCGACCGGTTCGGCACGGTTGTGGACGGCAATACCGTGATGGATTTCGACGCGGAGGAAATCCGGCGGAAATTCTCCATCGGGACCTCCATCGCGCCTGTTGAGTGGGCCGGTTTCAAGATTAATCTCATCGACACACCCGGTTATTTCGATTTCGTCGGAGAACAAAAACAGGGTCTGATTGTGGCGGACGGCGCCCTGATTCTGGCCGGCGGCAAAGACGGCGTCCAAGTGGGTACGGAAAAAGCCTGGGCGGCGGCCAATGAGCGGAAACTGCCGCGCATTTTCCTGATAAGCAAAATTGATGAAGAGAATTCAGACTTCAAGAAAGTCTTTACGCAGCTAAAGGATACATTCGGAAAGAGCGTCATCGCATTGGAAGTCCCGATTTTCGAGGATGCGAAGGCAGTGGGCGTGGTCAATGTCGCCACCATGAAAGCAGCCATCCACAAGGGAAAGGAAGTCATCGAAACAGATATTCCGGAAAAGATGATGCCCCTGATTCAGGAATACAGGGATGGTATCATCGAGGCCGTGGCCGAGACCCATGAGGAACTCATGGAGAAATACTTCTCCGGAGAAAGTTTCACAGACGAGGAGATTCTCCACGGACTGCATGACGGCATCACATCCGGCGATATCGCGCCGGTCCTCTGCACTTCGGCCATCACCAACGACGGCATCAAGATGCTGATGGACGCGATTGTGAAGTATTTCCCCGCCCACGTCGAAAAAGGAACCATCAAGGTGAAAACACCGGCCGGTGCGGACGTGGTGCTGAAGACGACTGAAAATGAACAGCTGTCCGTGATCGTATTCAAGACGGTTGTGGATGCCTTCGTCGGGAAGATCAGCTTCCTGAAGGTCATTTCAGGCACGTTGAAGCCGGATTCCACCATATACAACGTCAAGAAGGAGAAGATGGAGAAGGTCGTCCAGCTCTTCTACATCAAGGGGAAGCAGCAGATTGCCGCCGAGCGGCTCGTCACCGGCGATATCGGAGCAGTGGCGAAGCTTTCGGCAACGGAAACCAACGATACGCTTTGTGCGAAAGACAAACCGGTGCTCCTTGAAGAAATCGTCTTCCCGCAGCCCATGCTCGCCATGGCCGTGATGCCCAGGACCAAGGGGGACGAGGACAAGATTGGCACGGGCCTGCGCCGCTTGATGGATGAAGATCAGACCTTCCGCATCGATTTGAACACGGAAACGCATCAGACCTTGCTGTACGGCATTGGAGACCAGCATCTGGACGTGCTGACCAGCAAGCTTCGGAACAAATTCAAAACCGAAATCGATCTGGCTGATCCGATTGTGCCTTTCCGCGAAACAATCAAGAAGAAGGTGAGGGTGGAAGGCAAGCACAAGAAACAGAGCGGGGGCCATGGGCAGTTCGGGGACGTGTGGATTGAATTTGAGCCCGGCCCGGATGAAGGGCTTACATTCGAGGAAAAAGTGGTCGGCGGCTCTGTGCCGAGGCAGTACTTCCCCGCTGTTGAAAAGGGGCTTATCGATTCAATGCTTCACGGCGTTTTGGCCGGTTATCCGATGGTGCACGTGAAGGCGACCCTTGTTGACGGCAAATACCATGATGTCGACTCCTCGGAAATGGCGTTCAAGATTGCAGCTAACCTGGCATTCAAGGAAGGCGTCCGCCAGGCGGGCCCCGCCCTTCTGGAACCGATTGCCAGTGTGGACGTGTATGTTCCGGATGCGTATATGGGAGACATCATCGGAGACATGAACAAGCGGCGCGGCCGCATCATGGGCATGACCTCGCAGGAAGGCGGCATCCAGATGGTGTCTGCCGAAGTCCCCATGGCCGAGATGTTCAAATACCCGACCGAACTTCGTTCGATGACCGGCGGCAGGGGGTGGTACACCCAGGCTTTCGCACGTTATGACGAGGCACCGCCGCTGGTGGCCGAGAAGGTTATCGCCGAAGCCGCCAAACTGCGCAAGGAGGAAAAGGAAGAGGATTGACAGGTTGCCGTCTTTCGGCACCGTTTCCGAGATTTGTCACGGATGCTTCCGGACGATCTGCTGTCTGTTGACAGAAATCCAGAAAAGATCATGAAGAAGGGGGCTGTCTCGAAAGAGACAGCCCTTTTCCAAGGATGAAACTTCAGGAAAGAGATGGTGCTTTTCCAGGGAAACAATAACCGGGTGGAATCACACATTCCTGACATGCAAAACCCGCATGGCATTGAAAATGGCGATCAAGGCCACGCCCATGTCGGCGAAGACAGCCTCCCACATGGTGGCCAACCCTCCCGCGCCAAGCAGCAGAACCACACCCTTGACGGCGAAGGCAAACAGGATGTTCTGCCAGACGATCTGTTTGGTGAATTTCGCAATCCTGATGGCACTTGCAACCTTTGAGGGTTCATCGGTCATGATGACGACATCGGCCGCCTCGATGGCCGCATCCGAACCCAGTCCGCCCATCGCGATGCCAACATCGGCACGGGTCAGCACAGGAGCATCGTTGATGCCGTCCCCGACGAACAGCAGCGTGCCCTTTTTCCGTTTTTGCCTGTCAAGCCTTTCCAGCACCTCTACCTTTTGATCCGGAAGCAGATCGGCATATACCGCATCAAGCCCCAGCCGGGTTCCTATCGCATTCGCGATGATGGAGCTGTCCCCCGTCAGCATGAACAGCTTTTTGACACCGGCTTCCCTGAGTTGCCTGACGGCAAGAACCGAATCTTCCTTGAGTTCGTCCGAAATGACGAGGTATCCCGCATAGATGCCGTCTATGGCCAGATGCACAACGGTTCCCGATTCTTCAGGCCTGATGAACCGGATATTTTCACGGAGCATCAGTTTTTCATTTCCGGCAAGGATTTCATTTCCGCCTGTTTTCACTTTTGTCCCATGACCCGATATTTCTTCATGCGTCTCTATCCGTGCCTGATCGATTTTGACCCCATAGGCCCTGACGATGGAACGCGCGATTGGGTGTGTTGAAAAGCTCTCCGCATAGGCGGCTGCTTCAAGGAGATCCCGATTTTCCATGGGCAGGATACTATGAATTTTGGTTACGGCGAATACGCCTTTCGTCAGTGTCCCTGTTTTGTCGAAGACGACCGTATCCACATTCCCCAGGGCTTCCAGATAGCTGGCGCCTTTCATCAGGATGCCATGTTTGGATGCGCCGCCTATTCCTCCGAAAAAGCCAAGCGGAATGGAAATCACCAGAGCGCAGGGGCAGGAAACCACTAGGAATACCAGTGCCCTGTAAATCCAATCCGGAAATAACGCGCCCGGTATCGTCAGTGGCGGGATCAAGGCAAGGGAAAGGGCAATGAAAACGACTGCCGGGGTATAATATCGGGCGAACTTCGTGATGAAATTCTCTGTGGGTGCCTTTTTGCTGCTTGCATTCTGCACCAGATCGAGAATCCTTGAAACGGTGGATTCCCCATATTCTTTTGTCACAGTCACTGTCAAAAGGCCGTTCAAATTGATCGTTCCGGATAATACGTCATCCTCAGGCCCCACTTCCCGCGGCAAAGACTCGCCGGTAATTGCTGAGGTGTCCAGCATCGAATTGCCTGAAAGCACTTTGCCGTCAAGGGGAACTTTCTCACCCGGCCTGATGACAATCATGCTGCCAAGGCCGACTTGTTCCGGGGAAACTCTTGAAATCTCATTCCCGGTCATCACATTGGCATAATCGGGCCGGATATCCATGAGCATGCCGATGGATTTTCTGGAGTGGTCCACCGCCGCCCTTTGAACCAGTACGCCGACTTGATAAAACAACATCACCGCGACGGCTTCCGGGTATTGGTGAATGGCAAACGCCCCAATGGTGGCGATGCCCATCAGGAAGTGCTCATCAAAGACCTGGCCGTGGAAAATGTTCTTTGCTGCACGAACCAGCACTTCGGCGCCCACGAGAAGATAGGCGGCCAGGAATACAACCAATTCTACAGAACCGGTGATTTTGAATGAAATGCCGAGGATGAACAGCAGCAGTCCCATTCCCAACCGGATTGTCTCCGATTTGGTCATACCGGGCAACCTGGCATTCAGTCCTTTTCGTTCCTGCGAAACAACAGCTGCGAGATCAGCCTTCGGGTTCGAGGGCTTTTCACTGATGACCATATCAGGCTCAAGTTGTTGGACAACCCGGCGAATTCTCGCCAGAACATCGATAGGGTCGATGTTGGCTGATGTCTGGACGGAAAGTGTTTTTGTGGCAAAATTCACAGACGCACGCAGCACATGATCCAGTTTTCCCACTTTGTCTTCTATTTTCATGGCGCAACTGGAACAATCCAATCCTTCCAGAATGAGTTCTGTTTTTATGACTGCACTCATCGCCCCATCCCTTCCATTTAACGCTCCTCAAAGCTCCCTTGTGTGTTCAAGGCCTTGGTTGAAGATCTGTTTCACATGCTCATCAATCAGGGAATAGAAGACAATTTTACCTTCTTTCCGGTTTCTGACGAGGTTCGCCTGCTTCAGGACCCGCAATTGATGGGAAATAGCCGACTGTGTCATGTTCAAAAGCCATGCGATGTCGCAAACGCACATTTCAGCTTCATCCAAGGCCCAAAGGATTTTGATTCTTGTTGAATCTCCAAATACCTTGAACAATTCAGCCAGATCATACAAGGTCTCCTCCAAGGGCATTTTCGACCTGACCAGATTGACGATGTCCTCATGAATGACTTCACAATCGCACCGGTCCATTTCCTGTCTTTCCTCCACCATAAGTCCTATCTCCTTTTCAAGTCGGACTGCATCTGTTCAAATGAATATATGAACAATCATTCATATGTATGCTTTCATTCTACGACGCTGAATGTTTCTTGTCAATGTGCCTCATCAGTGTGTGATAATATCACTCAATCCGTTGAAAGTCAGAGGATGGTTGATTGTTGACCATCAGCAAGGGTAAAGACGGATTGATGATCCTGTTCACGGTCGGTCATGTACTACCCGAAAAAACCATATCCGGGACAAATGATACCCTATTCACCGAAGGAGGCATTCCATGAAGAAAAACATCGGTTCAACAGACAAGATGATTCGCATTGTCGCGGGTGTGATCCTCATCCTGATCCTGCTGTTCGTGCAAAGCGGATTCCGCTGGGTCGGCCTGCTGGGGATCGTTTTGCTGGGCACGGCCTTTTTGGGGACTTGTCCGCTATATCTTCCCTTTGGCATCAATACGAAGGAGCACAAATAGATCCCGCATCACGACGATTCCCGATGAATGAAACACAGGGTATGTCTCTCGGCTCAATCCTGTGCTTCCATGGAAACCAGCAAAGGACAGTCGCATGCACATTGGCGAACAGACAAAACGGCAATTGCCTTGGCTTTGGCATGGGTTTTTCCTTGCCGTAACCTTGTCCATGATGGAATTGAACACCATCCTGCCAGGCCTGATATCGGAATTGACGGACAATCGGGTCGTTTTCGGAGCGATATATTCTGTCCTTCTGGGTGCCCCCCTGCTGTTCAACCTGCCCATGAGCCGGTTGATGAGACAATACAAAGGCAGGCGCATCTTTCTTCTGCTTGGAATCTATGCACGGATGCTGGCATTTGCCGGTATGGCATTCGCCGTCTACAAGCTGGCGGAAGGATTTCCTTCAGTTGCTTTGCTTTTCCTGTTCCTGCTGATCTTCCTGTTTGCCGTCGGCGGTGGCTTGGCCGGGACGGCTTATTCGGATTTGGTGGGCAGAACCTTCACGGCCCCGGAGCGTGGAAAATTGTTTGCAACCCGTCAGTTTGTGATGGGAATCGGTGCATTGCTAGGCGGTTTACTCGTCGCCCGATTGCTGAAGGTAGATTCCTTCAGCACGTGGGAACGGTATGCCGTTTTTTTCCTGATTGGCGCTGTTGGCCTGTTTCTGGGAGCGATAGGATTTTGGGCGGTTCGGGAAAAGCGGGAATCATCAGTTGATGAACATCCTTTTACCGGGTTGCCTGTTTCCGGTGACAGATGCGTATCGGAAGATCACAGCATGCCGGGAGGACCGAACAATCCGGAAGCACTGCAAATCCCTGACCCGAACAGAATACCGGCAATCCATGGAAAACCAGGCATGTTCCGGGAAGCATGGGTCACTTTGCGGGATGATCCGAGATATGCACGCTTCATCCTGGTTGAGAACATCACCAGTTTCAGCCTGATGATCCTGCCGTTTTA
>JANYKF010000080.1 GCA_025361665.1 Clostridiaceae bacterium | reverse complement strand
CGGGACGATCATTTCCGGATGTGCGAAACCCTCTCGGAAAAAGGCATGCTGCTGCCCGGCAGCTTCACGATGCACCATGACGTCGAAACGCTGATGGCCGGAACATCGGGCAGCCGCCTGCTGTCATTCGCCCCTTTCGATGCGGAGGAAGGCGCCGGTTCCGTGCACTCCCCGAGGGGAAGAACCACACGGCCCTTCCCTGTGCCCGGGCTTTCCCTGGCTCCCTATGCGGGCCACCTCGCGCTGCTTTTCGAAGACATCCTGAAATGGACCGAACGCGGCATGCGTACCGTGGTGCTGGCTTCCTCCGCCGAACGGGCCAAGCGCCTGCACGGCGAACTGGCGGAAGCCGGGGCGGACGTCACGGGGAGGACGGATGCCATCTGGGCCGATGTCGATGCCGGCGCCGGTGTTGTTTCCCTGTTTGACACGGCATCCACCCGCCATGGACAGGATCCTTTCGGGGGTCGGAGCGTTCTGGTGGCGATCGGGGCCCTGCAGAACGGATTCCAATATCCCGAACTGAAGCTGTCCGTCGTCTGCGAGAGCGACATCGAGTCCGGACGCGCACGCAAAGGGAAGATGCGGAAGGGGATGCAGGGGCAGAAGATTTCCGCCTTCACGGACCTCAAACCCGGAGACTTCGTGGTTCACCAGACGCATGGCATCGGCTGCTATGTCGGGCTTGAACAACTGGTGGTGGAAGGCGTGCGGCGCGACTACCTGAAAATCGGCTACAAGGACAATGGCGCGCTGTTCATTCCCACGACCAGCATGGACCTGGTGCAGAAATTCATCGGTTCGGAGGGTCGGGAACCCCGCCTCAACAAGCTCGGGGGCGGCGAGTGGGTCAAGACGAAAGCCCGCGTGCGGGAATCGCTGAAGGAACTTGCTGCTTCCCTCATCAAGATCCAGGCGGAGCGTCAGGCGCGGCAGGGATATGTCTTTTCGCCGGATACCTCCTGGCAAAGGCAGTTCGAAGACATGTTCCCGTTCGAGGAGACGCCGGACCAGCTCAAATGCGTCGTGGAAATCAAGCGGGACATGGAATCCGCGACCGTCATGGACCGCCTGCTTTGCGGCGACGTGGGCTACGGAAAGACGGAAGTGGCTCTGCGCGCCGTATTCAAGGCGGTCATGGATGGAAAGCAGGTGGCGTTCCTTGTTCCCACCACCGTCCTGGCGGCGCAGCACTATGACAATTTCTTCAAGCGCTTTTCGGGATTTCCCGTCCGGGTGGAGATGCTCAGCCGCTTCAGAACCGACGCCGAACACCGCCAGGTGCTGCGGGATCTGCGTTCGGGCCGGGCGGACGTGCTGGTCGGCACCCATATGATTCTGTCGGAAACCGTCCAGTTCAAGGATCTGGGCCTGCTGATCATCGATGAGGAGCAGCGGTTCGGCGTCGAGCACAAGGAAGCCATCAAGCTGCGGTATCCGAACGTGGATTTGCTGACGTTGTCGGCCACGCCGATTCCGCGCACGCTGAACATGTCCCTGTCCGGCATCCGGGAAATCAGCACGATCGAAGATCCGCCGTTGGAAAGGTATCCGGTGCAGACCTACGTGCTTGAATACCGCGATGAAATCATCCGGGACGCCATCGCTCGGGAAATGGCGCGGGCAGGCCAGGTGTTCTACCTGTTCAACCGCGTGCGCGGCATCCAGTCCAGGGTCCATGCCATCCAGGCGCTCGCGCCCGAAGCGCGGGTGGGCTTCGCGCATGGCCAGATGGGGGAGCGGGATTTGGAGCGGGTCATCAACGCCTTCCAGGAGAAGGAGCTGGACGTCCTGGTCTGCACCACCATCATCGAATCAGGCATCGACATGCCCAACGTGAACACCATCCTCGTCGAGGACTCGGACCGCCTTGGCCTGGCGCAGCTCTATCAGCTGCGGGGACGGGTGGGACGCTCAAACCGTCTTGCCTATGCCTATCTGACATACCGGCAGGACAAGGTGCTCAACGAAGTGGCGGAAAAGCGCCTGAAGGCCATCAGGGAATTCACGGAATTCGGATCCGGCTTCAAAATCGCCATGCGCGACCTGCAGATCCGCGGTGCGGGAAACCTGCTCGGGGCCGAACAGCATGGTCATCTGGAGACGGTCGGCTATGACATGTATCTTCGTCTGCTGGATGAGGCTGTCGCGGAACTGCAGGGCCATGATCCCGTCCACAGCGTCAACGATGTGACCGTGGAGTTTCCAGCCAGCGCCTATCTGGACAGCACCTACATCCCCGTTGAGGATCAGCGCATCGACATGTATAAGACGATTGCCGTCATTCGGACGGAGGGGGACCTTTCGGACGTCCGGGATGAGCTGCTGGACCGGTACGGCGAAATTCCCGCGGAGACAATCCGGCTTCTAGACATTGCCTTTATCCGCAACCTGGCTGTCTCCTGCGGACTCGCAACGGTAAAGGACCGGGGCGAACTGGTTGCGATGGCCTTCGCGGAAGGATTCACCCTCCCGCTTGAAGGGATTGGCGAATTGATGAGGCTGTGGAAGGGCCGGCTGCTGTTCTCTGCCGGCCGCCATCCCTGCCTGTCCCTGCGTGTCCGGGATGAAGGCCCGGATGTCCGCCTCGCCAATATTAAGATTCTATTACAGGGGCTGCAGAAATTGAAGTCCTGAGCAGCTTTGCATTATAATGAAGTTTATCCGGGCCGATCCGGCAAGTCAGGAATCGGTTCCTTGTCGCCTGCAGTCCTTTCCTTGCCATCATTTCCATATGATGGAACGTTACAGTGCGGGTGTATGGCAACTGGTTCATAGACCGGAAAACGCCCTTTTGAAGGTGGTTGAAGCAATGAGCACGAAGCATGGGACCGGACGGGATGCCCGCCGCATCGCAAGGCGCGAGTCGCGGCTCGGGGAAAAGTTTGAACGGACAGGGAAGAAGAAGGAGCCCCTCCTCTCGCCATTGGCCCGATATGTCCTCCTGGCCGTTCTTGCGGTTATCCTCCTGACCATCGGCGCCACCTGGTTTTACAATGACAGCCAGGGTTACGTGGCAAAAGTGGATGGCAGGCGCATCCTGAACGAGGAATACAGCTATTTCCTGAGACTGCAGCAGAATGTCGTGGAAACGCGGGAGGGGTTGACGGGAAAGACCGAGGCGGAGCGCCAGGCTTTCTGGTCCAAGAGCGCAGTGGAAGGGCAGAACCCCATCCTCAGCGTGAAAAATGCCGCACTCGACAATGCGAAGGAATATGCCATCCAGCTCCAGAAAGCGAAAGGCGCCGGGCTGGTGGTGGACGACAACATCAAAACCCAGGCGAAATCCTATATCGACGGCATCAAGCAGAGCCAGGGCGCAGATGTCTTCGCGACAAACCTGACGGGCATGGGGCTCACCGAGAGCCGGTATACCGATATCCTGCAGAACTATTATCTCATCGACACATTCAAGACCAAGTACATGGCGGACAACTACAAACCCGCGGCCATCGCGGATGAAACCCTCAAAGCGGCATACGACAAGGATCCGAAGCAATATGACAAGGTGAATGCCCGCCTGATCTACCTGAAGAAGACGAAGGAAGACGGTACCGCCCTTGATGCCGCCGCCTTGGCGGACAAGAAGAAAAAAGCGGAAGATTTGCTTGCAAAACTGACGGCTGGAACCGACATGGCCACGCTTGCCAAGGAACAGTCGGAATCCACCACCGCGAAGGACGATGGCGGCCTGCAGGTGCTGTCCTACTCCATGCAGCCATATGAGCCCGAGATCATCGACTGGGCATTCGCTGCCAAGCCGGGAGACACGAAACTGCTCGATACGACGTACGGTCTTTTCGTGGCCCGCATGGAAAGCAGGACAGGCTTTGCCGATGTGAAGGAAACGATGCGCACGGACATGTCGGCGAAGGCGCGCGAGGATTATTACACCGCCGCATTGGACGGATGGATGAAAGACACGAAATACAACGTCGTCCTGAACAACAAGGTGTTCGAGAAATTCACGGTGAAGTGAGTATTCTCTCCTTGCCATTGTGATTGAAGCAGAAGGGGCTGTCTCGAAAATCATGAAAATGATGCGGAGACAGCCCCTGTTCGTTCGGACGATAACAAAAAAACGCACATCGCTGTACGTTTTTGCCATACCTGTTCACCGGATCGAATTACGTGCAACCTTCACTTGGCGGCGTTGAATGCCTTCATGAGCTGGGATTTCTTCCTGGAAGCTGCGTTCTTGTGGATGATGTTCCGGCTGGCAGCCTGATCCACCTTGCGGATGGTTTCCTGGAGAAGTTCCGGCGAGGTCGGGGTGCTGGATGCAATCGCTTCGCGATAAGTGCGCAATGTGCTCTTCAATGCGGATTTCTTCATGCGGTTTTGATCATGCTTGGCCTTCGTGACTTTTACCCGTTTCATGGATGATTTGATATTCGGCACGTTCTTCACCTCCTGAGTCTGTAGTCAGCACATAGAATCATAGCACAGAGCGGTTCTTCATGCAAGCATGTTTTCGCGGTATGTTTTCGCGGCGTGTTTTTGCGGCATGTTTTCGCGGCGTGTTTTTGCGGCGTGTTTTTGCGGCATGTTTTCGCTACGTGTTTTCGCGGCATGTTTTTGCGGTGCGTGGCGTTCGCGGGGCTGTTGTTTTCACCTTGTTCTCACGTTGTAGTTCTCAAGGCGCTTCCCGATGGCCATTTGCAGCGAGGTATCGTATAATGATAGCGAAGTGCCCATTGAACAGGAACTTTGATTCGTGGAGACATGCGATAGATGAGTGAGGGCGACAAAAGAGAAAACGGCACTCGGGCAGCAGATGCCCGGCCGCATGCGCATACGGGGACAGGGCAAGGATTCCGGCTGCGAAAGCCCAATCGGTTTTTCGGGCGGATCGCGCTGATTATCTTCCTCGGTTTGTTCGTTCTGGTGATGGCAGGCTCCCTGAAAAGGGTGGCTGCCCAGTTTGCCGTCTCATCGGCTGCAGTGCCCATCCAACCCCCAACAGAAACAGCTGCTCCGTCTCCGGAGCCGTCACCGGAACGATCGTCTGACACGTCACCGGTTTTGGCGGCAGCTCCGGCCGGGTATGCCTGGAAGGAGCTCCTTGTCGTGCTGGACGCCGGGCATGGGGGCAGGGATCCCGGAACCGTATCTCCCGAAGGACCAGAGGTGCTGGAAAAAGACATCACACTGGCCATCGCGCAGTATTGCAGAGTCAGGCTGGAGTCCGAAGGCATCCCGGTCCTCCTCACGCGGGAGTCGGACAAGGCTCTGGCTCAAAAGGTCCAAGCGGATTTGGACATGCGGACTGCCATGGCCAACGATGCGGATGCAACCCTGTTCGTCAGCATCCATGTCAACGCCGCCAATCCGGGATGGAAGGATCCGGGTGGGGCGCGGGGGTTCGAGACCTACTTCCTCGCCGA
>JANYKF010000045.1 GCA_025361665.1 Clostridiaceae bacterium | reverse complement strand
TTGAATCCGATCCAGATCTTGAATCCGATCCATCACCCCTCAAGGAGGAACAATGATGACGCTGCGCACAGACACCACGGGATGGGAATTGTCTACAGATCGGCTGACCGTACGGGTGGCCAGACCCGGCTTCATTTACCGGCGCACCCGGTTTGATTGGACCGGCTTTGTCACGGATGTCATTCTGGACGGGAAACACACTTATTGCTCGGTTGAATCACTGAATCCAATGGAGGGTGCCGGTGGAATCGGTCTGTGCAATGAGTTTGGGATCATCGAACCCATCGGCTTCGAGAGCGCCGCCATGGGGGAATCCTTTCCAAAACCCGGAATCGGCCTGCTGCGAAAGGACTCGGAGGGTCCCTATTTCTTCATGAAGGATTATCCGCTTCAGCCTTTCGCTTGCGTCACAACCGAAGGCCAGGATGGCCTTACCTGGGAAATCGAGCCGGCTGACTGTCGCGGATATGCCGTTCGGCTGAAGAAAACCCTGACGGTATCCGGCAACACGATTCGCATCGGATATCTTCTGACGAATGAGGGATCGAAACCGATCAGCACAACGGAATACAATCATAATTTCGTCCTCATTGATCGTGAACCGGTTGGTTCAGCCTATCGGTTGGCCTTCTCCCAGCCGATCACCCTCAAACGCCCGGATGAAAGCATTTTGACAACGGACGGGCTCGTGGCCTGGCCGGACGGAACACCTGGATTTTATGTGATATGCCATAATGTGCCGGCCGCGGGAACGCAGTCATGGGAAATGTGGAACGACAAATCGGGAGCCGGGCTGCGTGAAACGCTTGATGCGGATGTTTGCCGTATCGCCTTGTGGGGAATGCCCCACGTCATCAGTCCGGAGATGTTCAGGCGCATTGATCTGGAGCCGGGTGAAAGTGATGCCTGGAGCCGGACGTATGCATTCATGAGTGGGGGGTTATAACGAATGGCTGTGGAAGAAAGACAATCCTTCAGTCTGGCCGCCGTTTTTGGGGATCACATGATCCTGCAGAGGGATACCCCGTTCCAGATATGGGGAACCGGTCTGGATGGCGCATTCGTGACGGTTTCCTGCCGCGGGCGGCTGAAGACGTCCGTCGTGCGGGACGGCAATTGGTCCATCCTGATGGATTCACTGGCAACCGGTCCGGCCTTCACGCTGGAAGCCGGCATGCATGACGGTCAGGGTACTTTTCTGGGCCGGATTCGTCTTGAGGATATCCTGGCCGGAGATGTGTACCTTGCAGGAGGCCAATCGAACATGGAATTCCGGCTGTCCGATTCGATCGGCGCGGAGGAATGGACAGCACAGGCAGAATACCCGTGCATCCGGTCCTGGCTTTCCCCACGCGTTCCCTATGTCGGCGCATTGGCCGAAGTGCCGGATGCAGCTTATGCAAAAGCGCCGGAGTGGAAGATCTGCTCCCCGGATACGGCCGGGCAGTTTTCCGCTGTCGCGTTTCATTTCGCCCGACGCCTCCAAGCGGAAATCGAGGTGCCGGTCGGCATTCTGGACGCAAGCTGGGGAGGATCATCGGCAGCCTGCTGGGTGGATGAATCGGATTTGGAAAGTGAACCGCTCCTGACCCCTTGGCTGGCAGAGTACCGGAAGTTGCTGGAAGGGGTTGATCCGGATACTTATGAAGCGTCCTGCCGTGAATATGATGCGCAAGTAAACGCATATCAGAAAAGGGACGATGAGGCAAAGCGCCTGCATCTCCCTGACCCGGAGCGCGTGGCTTTTGTCGGGAGCTATCCCTGGCCTCCCCCAACCGGTCCGAAAAACCCGCTCAGTCCATGCGGCCTGTTTCACACGATGCTGGAACCGATGGCGCCGATTGCCATGAAAGGAGTCGTCTGGTATCAGGGGGAATCGGATGCCAACGATTTCGGAAGTCCGATGGGTGCGGAAAAATACGGGCTTCTGTTCGGGACGATGATCGCAAGGTGGCGCCGCCTGTTCCGACACCCGGGACTGCCGTTCCTGTTCGTGCAGCTGACTTCCTTCGGCTGCGACGGGAATCCGGACGGTGAAAACTGGCCCCTGCTGCGGGAACAGCAGAAGATTCTGGCCGAAACCCTCCCGGGCTGCTTCATGACGGTCATCCACGATTACGGGGACAGGACGGATATTCATCCGAAACACAAGCAGCCGGTCGGAGAGCGGCTTGCCCTTTTGGCGATGAACCGACTGTACGGATTGCCCGTGACTGCTTCCGGTCCGGTTCTGCAGACTGTCATTGTGGAGGGTGATGGTCTCCTGCTGACCTTTACGGAGTGTGAAGGCGGTTTGGCTGCAG
>JANYKF010000020.1 GCA_025361665.1 Clostridiaceae bacterium | reverse complement strand
CATCCAGGTGATCGGTGCCGGACTTGCAGGAAGTGAAGCCGCCTGGCAGATCGCTCGTCTGGGCATCCCTGTCCGGCTGATCGAAATGAAACCCGGCAGAAAAACGCCTGCCCACCACATGGATGCCTTTGCGGAGCTGGTCTGCAGCAACTCTCTTCGCTCAAACCAGCTTGAGAACGCCTCGGGCCTGCTCAAGGAAGAACTTCGCCGCCTTCGTTCCCTCATCATGCAGGCTGCCGACGCGGCGGCCGTGCCGGCAGGCGGAGCGCTCGCCGTGGACCGGCGGACCTTTTCCGATGCCGTCACCCGATCCCTCCGCGAGCACCCGCTCATCACAATCGAGGAAAGAGAACTCGACACGGTTCCGGCAACCGGCATCACCGTCATCGCCACGGGTCCCCTGACCACGGATGCCCTCTCGGCTGCCATCGCGGAACGCGTCGGTGCCGCCGGTCTTTTTTTCTTCGATGCGGCCGCCCCCATTGTCCGCATGGAAACGGTCGACATGAAAAGAGTCTTCCGGGCCTCGCGATACGGCAGGGGATCGGATGACTACATCAACTGCCCGATGGACAGGGAAACGTATCTGGCCTTCCAGCAGGCGCTGGTGGAAGCGGAAACCGTTCAGCTGCGAGACTTTGAGGAAACCCGCCTTTTTGAGGGCTGCATGCCTGTCGAAAGCATGGCACGCAGAGGCGTGGACACGATGCGGTACGGTCCCCTGAAACCCGTCGGTTTGAAGGATCCGGCCACCGGGCGTGAAGCCTACGCCATTGTGCAGCTGCGCCAGGATGACGCCGCCGCTTCCCTTTACAACCTTGTCGGATTTCAGACGCACCTGAAATGGGGGGAGCAGCAGCGTGTCTTCCGGATGATACCAGGCCTGGAATCCGCCGAATTTGAACGCTTCGGCGTCATGCACCGCAATACTTTCCTGAATGCGCCGCAGCTGCTGACGGACACATACCGGCTCCGCAGCGACGCCCGCCTTTATTTCGCCGGGCAGATGACCGGGGTGGAGGGATATGTCGAATCAACCGCCTCCGGCTGGCTGTGCGGCGTGAATGCCGCACTCTCGGCTCTGAGCCGCGAAGCACTTTCCATCCCCGGCACGACCGCCATCGGCAGTCTGGCGCGGTATGTCTCGAACCCGCTCAACAAAAATTTCCAACCCATGAATGCCAATTTCGGCCTCATGGATCCAATCACCGGCAAGTTCAAGGACAAAAGAATGAAGAATGCCCGTTTGGCGGAACGCTCCCTTGCCGACCTGACCGCCGCCATTCTCCGAATGGATGTCCTGACGGCAGACAAAGAGGCTGCACGACGGTATCATGATACAAACCATCCACCCGGTTCATCGGCGATCGATCCGAAAGAACCCTCAAATCCCACTTCAGAAAAGGAAAGGAGACCTGCATGAAAAAACTGCAACTGTCCATCGTCACCCTGGTGCTCGTGCTGCTGGTGGTGATCGGGATCTGGCTCAGCACGGGAATCTACACCCTGAAAACCGACGGCGGCGAGCAAGGCGTGATCCTGCGGTTCGGCGCCTATGTCCGCACCGACGAACAGGCCGGCCTCAAATGGCATCTTCCATACCCAATTGAAACGGTGGAAATCATCAGGGCTGCCACAGTCCGCACACTGGAAATCGGCTACCGGACAGAGTCGGTGGGCAGCTCCACGGGCAGCTCCACATTCACAGCCGTTCCGGAAGAATCCCTGATGATCACGGGTGACGAAAACCTCGTGAACACGGAGACCGTCATCCAATACCGCATCAAGAACGTGCACGACTTCCTGTTCAAGGTGGACGACCCGCTCGGAAGCCTCCGTATCGTGGCGGAATCCGCCATCCGCCGCGTCGTCGCTTCCCACAAACTCGACGATGTCCTGACGGATCAGAAGGACGTGGTTCAAACTGAAATCCGGGATGATCTGCAGGCTATCTGCGAAGAATACAATCTTGGCATCGAGATCACGAAGGTTGCGCTGCAATCCGTGTACGCACCCACGGAAGTAACGGAAGCATTCGATGACGTGATCAAGGCGCGTGAAGACATGGCACGCTACATCAACGAGGCCAGGAAAACATCAAACGAAATCGTCCCGGCAGCGGAAGGACTCGCTCAGGAAATCCTGAACCAGGCGCTGTCCTATAAGGAAAAACGCATTGCGGAAGCCAAAGGGGACGTCGAGAACTTCAAACAGGTACTTCAGCGGTACGTGCTGGGCAAGGAAGTCACACGCACCCGCATGTATCTGGAAGTGATGGAGTCCGTCCTGCCGGCTGCCAGGGTCTACATCATGAAAGACAACGGGGACACCCTGAAATACCTGCCGCTGGATGGATCCGGCGCGACCAATACGACCGGTTCCTCGATTGTAAACGGTGCGGCCGTACCGCCGCTCATTCCATAAGGCACTGCCGAACAGGCGGAAAGGAGTCTTTTGCATGTCAGACAATTTCAACCCCTTTGAATTCAAACAGCAGTACCAGCAGCAGAAAGCATCCGTTTCCCTGCCAAAAGGTGCGAAGAACCTGCTGATCACGACCGGAATCATCGTCGGGCTCCTGATTGTGCTCATCATCGTCCTGTCCACCTTCACCTTCATGGTGGGGGAGCGCGAGCAGGTGGTCGTCACGGAATTTGACAAAATCGTCCGGATCATCGTGGATGACGCAAACTCCCCGACCATGCTGGCCCTCAAGGAGAATCCCAAATATGCCGGCATCAGGATTCAGACCGGCAAAGGCCTGTTTTTCAAAACACCCTTCATCCAGAGCGCCCAGCATTACACCAACATGCTCCTGACCTATGATACCGCCATCGAAGAGGTTTTCACGAAAGACAAGAAGAAGATCCTGCTCGACAACAACGCCCAGTGGCGGATCGAAAACCCGGCCCTGTTCCTGAGCAGCATCGGCACGCAGAGCGCGGCCCACCAGCGCATCGACGAGTACATCTACTCCCGTATGCGCGAGGAAATCGGTAAAATCGAAGCGAAGCAGCTGGTTGCCGACAAGGTGTATGTCAACAAGATGCTTTTCAGCGTCCGGGACTACATCAACAGCCAGATGAACCCCTACGGCATTTCCGTGGTGGACATCCGCATCAAGCGCACCGAGTACCCGGAGGAAACGAAGCCCAGCATCTATGAGCAGATGCGCTCGGAACGCCAGGCCGTGGCCACCCAGTATCGGGCGGACGGTCAGAAGCAGGCCAGGACCATCCTGGCGGAAGCCAACAAGAACGCCACGATCATTGAGGCCCAGGCCTACCAGACAGCGGAGAAGACAAAAGGGGAAGGAGATGGGGAGGCACTTCGCATCTATGCGGAAGCCTACAACACAGACACCGAGTTCTATGCTTTCTGGCGCACGCTGCAGGCTTATAGCAAAATCATCGACAAGGATACCACCATCTTCATCAGCCCGGATTCCGAACTGGCAAAGTACCTGTTCAACCCGAAACTGGCGAACTGAACAGACAACACTCATCGATCAATTCCTGATGACAAGGGTCGTATTCACAGGACGATTCCCGATGAAAAAGGGCGTTTCATGGCTGATATAGCCAGTGAAAACGCCCTTTTTCCAACCTGAGAATGCTCAGTGCCAGATGAACCAGATCATGACATATCCCGTGATGACGGCGGCCATGGTAAACGGAACTCCGATTTTCATGAATTCCCACGTGCTGACCTGATACCCTTCCTTGCGCAGGATGCCGAGGGCCGCGATGTTGGCGGATGCGCCGATGGGGGTGAGGTTGCCGCCCAGGGTCGCACCCGTGAGAAGGCCGAAAAACAGGATGTTCGGGTCGATGTTCATGATTCCGGCTATCCCGGCTACAACCGGCAGCATCGTGGCAACATAGGGAATGTTGTCGATGAAGGCGGAGAAGAAGACCGAAGCCCAGACAACCAGGGTGAAGATGACGAAAAGGTTGTCTTTGCCGATTCCGACGAAAATCCTGCTGATATCTTCTACCAGCCCGACTTCCGTGATGCCGCCGATCACGACGAAGAGGCCCGCCAGGAGAAGGATTGTGTAGTAATCAATCTCCTTGATGGCCTTCAAGGTGAGTTTGTGATCTTTCTTGATGAAATACTGCCGAATCAAGCCGACGGCGAACAGTCCGACACAGATGAGGCCATTGGTGATGGCGATTTTGCCCGGGATGAAGGAAGCCAGGATGAGCATCCCGACCATGGCCCCCAGCAGCCAGGTTGGAAAGTAATCCTGGACGGAGGCGTCCTTCATCGGGCTGATGAGCTGATTCTGCTTCCTGAACATGTAAAGAAGAACCAATGTGGAGGTTACCGCTCCCGCCTGTACAACCCAGAACATGCCGGGTTTTCCCTGAAAGAAGAAGAAATCCAGAAAATCAAGATGCGCGTATCCGCCCAGGAGGATGGATGTGGTATCCCCGACCAGCGTGGCCGCTCCCTGAAGATTGGATGCGACCGCGATGGCGATGATGCTTGGCACAGGCGAAATCTTCAGTTTTTTCGCGATGGTCAGGGCCACGGGCGCCACCATCAGGACAGTGGCGACGTTGTCGACGAAGGCTGATATGATGCCGGCAAAAAGCGACAGCGAAATAATCGCCCATTTGACGTCCGGCATCTTGTCGATGATCTTGTCAGCCAGCAATTCCGGCATTTTCGAATCGATGAACAGCGAAACAACCCCCATGCTGCCGGCTATCATCAGGATGACGTTCCAGTCCACGGCGAAAAATACTTTGCCGACGGGCAGAATGCCGATGATGACGAAAATGGCAGCCGATGTAAGGGCTGCATAGGCTCTGATTTTCGGGAAAACAAGCAGCGAGGCATAAGTCAGGATGAACAGGACGATGGCGGCGGTCTTCATTGCGGCCTCCTTTTGAACTCACGTTTCTATCTGCAGAGATCTCACTGCATTCCATTCCCGATGACCTGCCAATCGAAATGCGGCCTGCGTCAATGGGGATGCCGGCAGCTCAGCCGACGACAACCTTTCCTTCAGGATAGACGATGTCGCTGCCACGGCGCTTTCCGAGCGTCAGGGTGATGGCGAAAGTCATGGGTCCGACACGCCCGATGAACATGGTCAGGACATGGATGAACTTGGAAAGCGTTCCATAGTCCGGAGAGTAGCTCATCCCGATAGACAAGCCGACCGTACCGAAAGCGGAGGCCGATTCGAACAGGGAATTGACGAGGCGGAACTCGGGGTTTATCAGCGAAATCAGCATGGTGACCGTGAGCAGCAGGGTGCCGGACAGCACCATCACGGTGAATGCCTTCAGCACCGTGGACGTTGGAATGCGCCGCTTGCTGAAGACGATTTGTTCCCTTGCCCTTACGACACTCACCAGGGCGATGATCATCACACCCAGGGTATTCACCTTGATCCCGCCGCCGGTGGAGCCGGAAGCCGCGCCGATGAACATCAGGATCGACGTGAAAACCTTCGTCACATCATTCATCGCATTGAGATCAAAGGTTGCATAACCGGCTGTCCGGGCATTGACGGATAGGAAAATGGCGGCATTGACCTGCTCTTGCGTAGGCATGGATCCGAGTGTGTTGACATTCTGCCGTTCCACCACATAAATGAACAACGCTCCGCCAACCCACAGGACGGCAGAAATCATGAGGACAAGTTTGGTGTGGATCTGCAGTCTGCGGGTTTTTCGGAATGACCATAGGTCCTGCCAGACAATGAACCCCAGGCCACCCACCATGATCAGGCCGTTGATCGTGTACAGCACCAGGGGTTTGCCATTGTAATCCGACATGCTCTTCAAACCGCCCAGCACATCAAACCCTGCATTGCAGAAAGCCGATATGGCGTGAAATACACCGTAATACAGGCCGATGATACCGAATTCGGGAATGAACGCGATGGCCAGGAGCACCGCTCCGATGAATTCGATGCCGAAAACGACGACCACCACCCTGCGGATCAGGTTGATTGAATCCTGCCAGTCGAAGGTGTTGAGCGATTCCTGCGCCAGCATCATCGTCTTCAGGCCGGATTTTCGGCCCATGGCGGACATGAAGAATGTCATGAGGGTGATGAGGCCGAGACCGCCGATTTGAATGAGCAGCAGGATGGTGATTTCCCCAAACCAGGAGAAGTGATCCGCCGTGTCGAACACGACGAGGCCCGTCACGCAGGTGGCCGATGTCGAGGTGTAGAGTGCATCGATGAAGGCCGTTCTCTGGTGGGTCTCGCTCGCGATCGGCAGGGTGAGGAGAATGGCTCCGACTAGAATCACGAAGAAGAAACTAAAGAAAACCACGATGGGGGGGGAAATGCCGGCAACACTTTTCTGCAGTTGGCGAAGAAGTTTTCCCATGTTGTCTGCCAACCTCGCGTGTCTTGACACAGTCTCGCGAATGGTTGGACATCACCTGCCTTTCGATCCTGATCCAATATACCCAAAACAAGCTGAAAATGCAATCATTCCAGCCAATTGGCCTATTCTTTTTCATTCTCTTTTTCATTCTCTTTTTCACACCAACTTTTACATTTAGTCCACGTGGCCAACTGTACAGATCAAATCTGGAATGGTATGATCAAAAGTAGACCTCAAGCATGATTGAACAGTATCGGAGGATGGTCGGCATGTCCGAACAAAACAGGATTTCACAGATCCGACATGGAAAACCCATATACAGGGCCAGGCGGTACGACACCCTTCGGGACATGATTCGGGACTCTGCAGTCAGATTTGTGCAATATCCGGCCTTTCGTTATCGGGAGGCTCCCGCGGGTGCCATGATGGAAAAAAGCTATCCCGTATTTCTGTCGGAAATGAATGAACTGGGAACCGCTTTGGCTTCATTGGGTCTTATGGGCGGCAATATCGCCGTGATCGGTGAAAATCGGTATGAATGGGCCCTGTCCTATCTGGCGGTCACCAACGGGGTCGGGGTCGTGATTCCCCTTGATCGCATGCTGCCCGCTGCGGAAATCGAGACCATGCTGGTTCGCGGCGAAGTGGACGCCCTTCTTTACAGTGCGGCCTTCGAAGAGGATATCCGCAGCCTTTCCGCCCGGAATCGCCGTGTCAGGTTCTATATCAGGATGAATGACCCCGGGGAAGCTGATCGGCCCGAACCCGACACCCGTTTTCTGAAACTGGAAAACCTGATGAAAACCGGCGCCGCAAGAATCTCCGAAGGAGACCGACGCTATCTCGACGCCCCCATCGATCCCGAAGCCATGAAAATCCTGCTGTTTACCTCCGGAACCTCCGCTACCTCCAAAGCCGTCATGCTGTCCCACCGCAACCTCTGCGCGGATGTCCGGGCGCTGTCCGGCATCGTCCGCGCGGACCCCGGAGAGTCCGTCCTGTCCGTGCTGCCGCTGCACCATACGTTTGAAAACACATGCAGCCTTCTTTTCTCCCTGAGCCACGGCATGACCGTGGCCATCAGCGACGGTTTGAAATTCCTTTCGAAAAATCTGGTCGAACATCAGCCTGCCATCCTGGTTGGCGTGCCCCTGATACTCGAGAAATTCCGCAAACGCGTTCTTGATGAAGCCCGCAAGTCCGGCATGGAGAAAAAGATGACGGTCGGCATGAAGGTGGCGCGTGGATTGCGGTTTGTCGGAATCGACCTGCGCAGAAAGCTGTTCGCCAAAGTGCATGCATCCTTCGGCGGAAAACTGCGGCTCCTGATCGCCGGGGGCGCAGCCATGGACCCGACTGTCACAAAATGGTATGAAGGAATCGGAATCAAGGTCTATCAGGGATACGGACTCACGGAAACCTCCCCGGTCATCGCCGGCTGCAATGATCGCATCCGGCGGGCCGGCACATGCGGCCAGCCATTGCCTGAAGTCGAAATGGGCATCGCCGGCGCCGACGCGACCGGAACCGGGGAAATCGTGGTTCGTGGTCCCGTGGTGATGATTGGCTACTGGAAAGATGATGAATCCACCAGGGAAGCCATTCGGGACGGATGGTTCCACACAGGCGATCTCGGCCGGTTTGACCGTCGGGGCCTCCTGCATGTGACCGGCCGCTCCAAATCGATGATCGTGCTCAAAACCGGGAAGAAAGTATTTCCCGAAGAAATGGAGGCGCTGCTTAACCAGATCGCCTATGTGAAAGAGTCCATTGTCTGGGGGGAACGGGGGGACTCCGGCGAGGTGGAGGTTTGCGCACGAATCGTCGTGGACAGGGAAAACCTGCCCGAGCATCCACCCGGAGACGAGGAGTTCATTCATCAGCTGCTTATCGCAGCTATCCGTGATTTCAACAAAACAGTCTCTCCGTATAAGGCCATCCGGCATTTCGTATACGGAGAATCGGAGCTGGCCAAGACAACCACGCTGAAAGTGAAGCGCTATCTGGAAATCGAGGAGCTGCACCGTCTTCTGGCGGAAATGTCCGCCAGCATCCGCACCGTGGCGGGTAAGAACATCGATTTGCTGAAGGAGGCCGTCAACCAGTCCATGCAGCGCAAGAAAGTGCCCGTCACCGATCACCGCATCTGACTTTCCATGGCAGCCAGTGGCGTTTCTTTCCAAACCAATGTATGATTCTGGTGCAAAAAGTCGATTTTCGACTTTTTGCATGCAAGTTGCATTTTGCAGCTTGCATGCATCCAGCGGCAAATGCCGCCGAAAGGGCACCGAATCACGTAATTTGGTGTGTTGAAGGCACAAAATGTGCCTTCAACATGCAGGATGTCAGATACATCCTGCATAAAAACTCACAAAAGGGAGTTTTTACACCAGAATCATGTACGGATTGCCCTTTTTGAGCAATTATTGACCTCATCTTATTACCAGATGCCATTTTGCTGACCCTATCTTGTATACAAAAAACAGCATGATATAATATGAATTGTTTTGATTTTTCCACCATATGGGGAGGAACACCACTCATGAGCGCATTTCTCAAACGGATTACCGAAAGGGCCCGCGCCGACAGAAAAACAATCGTATTGCCGGAATCCACGGACATCCGTACCCTGAAGGCTGCCGCGATGATCCTGGAACAGGGCTTCGCTCATGTCATCCTTGTCGGAGACGGGCAGAAGATGGAGATCCTGGGCAAGGGGCTGGATTTTTCAAAAGCTGTCATCGTGAACCCGGAAACATCCGACCGGTTTGATTCCTTTGCCGAAACGTTTTATGAAATGCGCAAGCTGAAAGGCCTCACGCCTGAACAGGCCCGGGAAACCATGAAGAACCCGCTATACTGGGGCGTCATGATGGTGAAGAAAGGTGAGGCGGACGGAATGGTCTCGGGGGCCATCAACTCCACCGCCAATACGCTGAGACCCGCGCTGCAAATCCTGAAGACGGCTCCCGGCGCAAAACTGGTGTCCTCCTTCTTCATCATGGTCGTGCCGGACTGCGAATATGGCGAAAACGGCTCTTTTGTCTTTTCAGACTGCGGCCTGGTGGAAAACCCGTCCGCAGAAGAACTCTCCGAAATCGCCATCGCTTCCGCAGGCACCTGCGTGAACCTGCTGGAAACGGAAGCGCGCGTGGCCATGCTGTCCTATTCCAGCTATGGAAGCGCGAAAAACCCGCTGGTCGACAAAGTGATCGAAGCCACGCGCCTGGCAAAGGAAAAAGCCCCACACCTGCTGCTGGATGGCGAACTGCAGGTGGATGCGGCCATCATTCCTGACATTGCCGCTTCAAAGGCCGCCGCAAGCCCCTTGAAGGGAAGGGCCAACGTCCTTGTCTTCCCGGACCTGAATGCCGGCAATATCGCCTACAAACTCATCCAGAGGCTCGCGAAGGCGGAAGCGTACGGCCCGATCACACAGGGGATCGCCCGGCCGGTCAACGACCTGTCCCGCGGCTGCTCCGCGGAAGACATCGTCGGCGTGGTCGCCATTACCGCCGTGCAGGCACAGGGCGTGAAAGCCTGAGAGGAAGCTGATATGGACATCCTGGTCATCAACGCGGGGAGTTCCTCCCTCAAGTATCAACTCATCGACATGAAAAAAGATGTGGTCCTCGCCAAGGGCCTGTGTGACCGCATCGGTCTCGCCGGCGCCATTGTCAAGCAGAGTACCCACGACGGACGCGAAACCGTTCGGACCGCATCCATGATGCGTCACTCCGATGCCATTGCGGAACTTGTGAAGGAACTGACCGGGGAAGCCTGCGGCGTCATCGCATCGATGGACGAGATTTCCGCCGTCGGCCACCGGGTCGTGCATGGCGGGGAGAAATTCTTCAAGTCCGTCATCATTGACGAGGAAGTCATGAAAATCCTTGAGGAATGCGCGGAGCTCGCACCCATCCACAATCCGCCGAACATCACCGGAATCCGCGCCTGCCAGGAGATCATGCCCGGCACGAAGCAAGTGGCCGTGTTCGACACCGCTTTCCACCAGACCATGCCGAACTATGTCTGCATGTATGCACTTCCTTACGAATACTACTTGAAATACAAGATGCGCAAATACGGATTCCACGGCACGTCGCACAAATATGTCGCTGAACGCGCCGCGATGTTTCTCGGAAAACCGCTGGAGACCCTGAAGATGGTCACCTGCCATTTGGGCAACGGCTCCTCATTGGCCGCCATCAACGGTGGAAAAGTGCTGGACACCTCAATGGGGTTCACCCCCCTGGATGGTCTCGCGATGGGCACCCGCTGCGGCACCATCGATCCGGCCGTGGTCACGTTTCTGATGCGGAAGGAAGGCATCGACACGGAGCAAATGGACGCCATCATGAACAAGCAGTCCGGCATGCTCGGGATTTCCGGGGTTTCCAGCGATTTCCGCGATCTGGAAGTCGCGTTGAATGCCGGCAATGAGCGTGCGAAACTGGCGCTTTCCATTTTCAACTACCAGGTCTGCAAGTTCATCGGCGCCTACGCGGCAGCCATGAACGGCCTGGATGCCGTCATCTTCACGGCGGGCATTGGGGAAAACAATCCTTTTGTCCGGTACGAATCCACGAAAGGGCTGGATTTCATGGGTGTCGCGGTGGATCCCGTCAAAAATGCGCTGCGCGGGGGTGAGCGGGATATCAGTACCGATGGGGCCAGAGTCAGAACCCTCGTCATCCCGACAAACGAGGAACTCGCCATCGCCCGTGAAACCCGCAAATTGCTTGACTAAGATCAGCGCACGCAGCATGCGGATGAGCACGGGTATCCCATTCATCATGGAGGCATCATGAAAGTAAGTAAATTCGGCGGCACCTCGATGGCCAATGCGGAACAGATTCGAAAAGTCTGTCAGATCATCACGTCGGACCCGGAAAGGAAGATCATTGTGGTTTCCGCTCCTGGAAAGCGTTTCGACAAAGACGTGAAGGTGACTGACATGCTCATCGACTGCGCGGACAAATATTTGAGAAACAAGGACTACGAAACTGTCCTGTCGAATATCGTGCTGCGTTTCGCTGAAATCGCCCGCGACCTGAATCTGGATGACGAAGTGGTCCGCGATATCGAAAGCAACCTGCGTACCCGTGTGGTGATGGGGTTCGACTCCGATGCGAAATTCATGGACCGCATGAAGGCGGCGGGGGAGGACAATGCCGCGCGTCTGGTTTCTCAATACCTGCGCAAAACCGGACATCGTGCCCATTATGTGAACCCGAAGGATGTGGGTCTTTTCCTGAGCGACGAATACGGGAACGCCCGCGTGCTGCCGCAATCCTTCAAGAATCTCACGAAGCTGAAGGAAATCGACGGCATCGTCATTTTTCCCGGTTTCTTCGGCTACTCCCTGTCCGGCGACGTGGTCACCTTCTCCCGGGGCGGATCCGATATCACGGGTTCCATCCTCGCGGCAGCCCTGGAAGTGGAAGTTTACGAGAATTTCACGGATGTCGACTCCGTGTTTGTCGCCAATCCCCGCATCATCAGGAATCCCGCGCCCATCTCGGAACTTACGTACCGGGAAATGCGCGAGCTATCCTATGCGGGCTTCACCGTCCTGCATGAGGAAACCCTCGAGCCCGTTTTCCAGCGCGGGATTCCCGTCAATATCCGCAACACGAACAACCCGGAGGCGCACGGAACGATGATCACACCCGTCCGTTCCGAGGGGTTCGACATCCCGTTGTCCGGCATCGCCGGCGACAAGGGCTTCTGCAGCATCAACATCAACAAATACATGATGAACCGGGAAATCGGTTTCGGCCGCAAGGTGCTGCAGATACTTGAGGAGGAGTTCGTCCCGTTCGAACATATGCCTTCCGGCATTGACGACATCTCCATCATCGTCCGCAACCAGTTCCTGGATGACGGCAAAAAGAGCCGCATCATGGAACGCATTTCAAAGGAACTGCGTGTGGACAGCATCAGTTTCGAGTACAACCTGGCGCTGGTCATGGTGGTCGGCGAAGGCATGAAGCACCGCATCGGCGTCACGACGCGCGTTTCAAAGGCGCTGGCGGAAAACGCCATCAACATCCGCATGATCAACCAGGGCTCGTCCGAAGTGAGCATCATGTTCGGCGTGAACGAGGAGGATGTCGATCGGGCCGTCATCGCCATCTACGGCGAATTCTTCGGAGAAACCGCCGGGAAGTGAGTAAGTCAGCTGTCCCGCCCATTGCGCCGGATAAGGGCCATGACGGGCAGTTCGAACAATGAGGCTTCGGGAAGCGGGTTTCATGGAACGTTGGCGGCTCAACCTCTACAGTGTCTGGTTCACGCAGATCATTTCCATCATGAGTTTCAATTTCGGCATGCCCTTCATGGTTTACTACATCCAGGAACTCGGGATGACGGATCCGGCGCAGATCAAGCTGTATGCCGGCATTTTGAGCGCCGGACCCGCCATATCGCTCGGCCTCATGGCCCCCATATGGGGACGTCTGGCGGACCGTTTCGGAAAGAAGCTCATGCTGCTGCGCGCCGTGCTGTTCGGCAGCGTCATCATGCTGGCCCTCGGCCTGGCAACCCAGGTATGGCAGCTGGTTGTCCTCCGCATGATCCAGGGGGTCTTCACAGGCACGATCACGGCATCCTCCGCATTGGTCGCTTCCACGGTGCCGGAAAACCGCCTCGGCTATTCCCTGGGCTTCCTCGCATCGTCCACGGCCATCGGCGCATCGGTGGGACCCGCATTGGGCGGTGTGATGGCTGAATGGCTGGGGTACCGCAGCAGTTTCCTTGTCGGATCCCTTTTTCTGTTCATCGATGTCCTGGTCGTCACGTTCCTGGTACAGGACAGTTCGGACCGCAAACCGCTCCTTCCCATCGGATCAAACGGCACGACACTTCGGGAGAAGCCCCGTATGCGAGACGCTTTCCTGTTTCGCGGCTGGTTCATGTCAGCCATGCTGCTGCTGCTCGTGCTCCGGTTTGCCACTTCCATTTTCGGTCCGTACATGCCCATCCTCATCCAGACGAGATTGCAGACGTTGGAAGGAGCGGCCGGAACCACCGGCCTCGTAAACGCCTTCATCAGCATGATGATGGCCGTTTCCGGCATCCTGCTGGGCAAGCTGGGCGACAGGCACGACCGGATGAAGCTGCTCCGGTTTTATGCCCTGGCCGGATGCATTCTCGGCATCCCGCTCAGTTTCATCCATTCCATCTGGCTGCTGATGATCAATTACGGTGTGATGATGTTCTTCGTGTGCGGGATTGAACCGGTCCTGATGGGGGCCACGACCAGCCGCATCGACCGGAACCAGCGCGGCACCATGTTCGGAATCCAGACACTCATCGGCAGCATCGGATGGGGCCTGTCGCCGATGCTCGGGGGATGGCTGTCCATCCGGTATTCCCTGACAGCCGTATTGATAGCCATTCCGGCCTTCCTCCTGGTTGAATTCATCCTGGCCTCTACAACCGGACGCAAGCTTTCAGGAAGGATTCCCACACAGCCCGTCTCTTTCAGGCAGGATCCGGTTGCCTGACGGGAAGGATCCGGCTGCTTGAACAGGCAGGATCCGGTTGCCTGACGGGCAGGATCCGGTTGCATAGCGCATGCCTGCTTCAAACAGCAGGATTCCCATATCGGAGGATAAGCCTCTGGCGGCTTGCGGTGACCCCGGATCACATGATAACCTGTAGTATGGAAACATGATTCTGGTGTAAAAACTCACTTTTGTGAGTTTTTATGCAGGATGTCTCTGACATCCTGCATGTTGAAGGCACATTTTGTGCCTTCAACACACCGAATCACGTGA
>JANYKF010000009.1 GCA_025361665.1 Clostridiaceae bacterium | reverse complement strand
CCGGGAACCCCAAGCACTGAAATATCCGAATACATGGCACTGTATGACGAAATCGACGCGGAATGGGCGCCCAATGAGAAGGTCGCACTGGAGGTCGCCATCGGAAGCGCCATCGGCGGAGCCCGCACGGTGTGCGCCATGAAGCACGTCGGGCTGAATGTGGCGGCGGACCCGCTGTTCACGGCGGCCTACACCGGCATCAACGGCGGGCTGGTCATTTTCGTCGCGGACGATCCCGGCATGCACAGTTCACAGAACGAACAGGATACGCGCCTTCTGGCGAAAGCCGCGAAGATTCCCGTGCTGGAACCTTCGGACAGCGAGGAGTGCCGTACCTTCACAATAGAGGCGTTCCGCATCAGTGAACAATTCGATACGCCCGTCATCGTCCGGCTTACAACCCGGGTCGCCCATTCGCAGAGCCTTGTGGAGACAGGGGACCGCGAGGCGTTCCAGTTGAAACCGTATCGCAAGGATCCCGGCAAATATGTCATGATGCCGGCTATGGCGCAGAAGCGTCACGTCATCGTGGAAAAGCACCTTGCGGATATGGCGGTTTTTGCGGAAGACACTTTCCTCAACCGTCTGGAAACCGCCGATTCGGACATCGGCGTCATCACGGCCGGAATCGCCTATCAATACGCCAGGGAAGCCTTTGGGGATGTAAACTACCTCAAGCTCGGGTTCATCCATCCGCTGCCTGACCAACTCATCCGATCCTTTGCCGCAAAGGTCAAGCGATTATACGTGGTGGAAGAATTGGACCCGTTCATCGAAGAGCATTGTGCCGCCCTTGGCATTCCGGTTATCGGAAAGTCCGCCCTTCCCGTCATAGGTGAATACAGCGCCCGCCTGCTTCGCAGCAGCCTTTTCGGGGATTCATGGCAGAAGACCCATGCCATCACGGACTCGCCGCCTGTCCGGCCTCCGGTCATGTGCGCGGGATGCCCGCACCGCGGACTGTTCTACATTTTGAAGAAACTGAAACTGACGGTTTCCGGCGACATTGGCTGTTATACCCTTTCCGCGCTGCCGCCGCTTGAAACCCTGGACACCTGTGTCTGCATGGGCGCTTCCGTGGGCGTGGCCCATGGCATGGAAAAGGCGATGGGTCACGGAGCCATGCGGAAGACGGTTGCCGTGATCGGGGACTCCACCTTCATCCACAGCGGCATCACGGGACTCATCAACATCGTGTACAATGGGGGAACCTCCACCGTCATCATCCTGGACAACTCGATCACGGGGATGACGGGGCACCAGCAGAATCCGACCACAGGCCTAACCCTGAAGGGGAAGAAGGCAAAGCCCGTGGATCTCGTCAAACTTTGTCAGGCTGTGGGTGTCGAACGGGTGCGCATTGTCGATCCGTTCGATCTGGAAGCCACGGAAAAAGCGGTCCGCGAGGAAATCGCGGCCGAGGAACCCTCCGTCATCATCACGCGGCGGCCCTGCGCGCTGCTCAAGGCAGCCACGTTCAAGGGGCAGCTCAACATCAGCCGGGACAAATGCAGAAACTGCAAGGCATGCAAGCGGATCGGCTGCCCGGCCATCGTGGACCGGGGCGATCACATGGAAATGAACCTGGCCCTCTGTGTGGGCTGCCATCTTTGCAGGAACCTCTGCAAATTCGACGCGATGGAAAGGGCGGGTGATTGAGATGAACACTTCCATCATGATTGTGGGCGTAGGCGGGCAGGGAACCCTCCTGACCAGCCGGATCCTGGGCCATGTCGCCGTTTCGGACGGCCTTGACGCGAAGGTGAGTGAGGTTCACGGCATGTCGCAGCGCGGCGGTAGCGTGGTCACCTATGTGAAAATGGGAGAGAAGATATATTCTCCGCTGATCGAGAAGGGAGAAGCAGACGTCCTATTGTGTTTCGAGCAGCTTGAGGCGCTCCGCTGGATCGATTTTGCAAAAAAAGAGGCGGAAATCATCGTGAATGACCAGAAAATCGATCCGATGCCGGTCATCCTGGGCAGCGCGGCTTATCCGGAAGCCATCATCCCGAAGCTTCAGGCTGAATTCAGCCATGTTTCGGTTGTTCCCGCGTTGCGGCTGGCAAGGGCCTGCGGCAGCATGAAGGCGGTCAATGTGGTCATGCTGGGTGTTCTGGCGCGAAAGACGGATTTCGGCAAGGATGTATGGCTTGAAGCCATCCGCCGGAACGTGAAGCCGCAGTTTGTGGATATGAACCTTTGCGCGTTTGAGGCGGGCTACGGATATGAACCTGCCTGACGTTCGAACTCTGTTTGCTTCATATCGTTGGAATCTACCCTATAAATGCGTCGAATCAATAACAGAAACCAT
>JANYKF010000476.1 GCA_025361665.1 Clostridiaceae bacterium | reverse complement strand
CGGTGCCATCCGGCGGCATTTGCCGCCGGATGCATGCAAGTTGCATCATGCAACTTGCATGAAAAAGTCGAAAATCGACTCTCAATACCGGAATCAAGTATGAAAAAGTCGAAAATCGACTCTTCATACCGGAATCAAGTTGGCATATACGGCAAGAGCAAGACCGGAATTCCGATCTTGCTCTTGATTATGATGTCGCCATGGGCAGGCTTTACATGCTTCGCGGCGAATTACCAGGAAGACCTGCAAATGCGCCGATATCCCTGCAATTATGTATTTCACTCAGCGCATTCACAAGGATATGCCTACTTCTGGTCGCCCAGGATATCACCAATCGTGTTGGCCAGGTCTTCCACATGCTCGTTGGAATAACCCTCGTGATCCGGCGAATTGACAAACTCCCCGGCAGCCGAATGCGGAGGATCGATGGGGGCCACTTCACGAATGCTCAGGCTGATTTTCTTCAGTTCGGAATTCACTTCCAGAATCTTCATTTCCACATTCATGCCGATGTGCAATACTTCCTCCGCACGCGCGATGCGAACGCTGGAGATCTGGGAAATGTGCACCAGACCTTCGACGCCGGTTTCAAGCTCCACAAACGCGCCGAATGGGACGATTCGGATGACCTGCCCCGCTACGATGTCGCCGGACTGGTATTTGCGGTCAATGCCGTACCATGGGTTTTCCTCGATGCGGCGATAGCCGAGGGAAAGCTTCTTCGATTCCGGATCGAAGTTCAGGATGCGCACCTTGACCACTTCGCCAATGGAAAGGACTTCGGACGGATCTGAAATCTTTTTCCAGGATAGCTCTGAAATGTGGATAAGGCCATCTACCGCACCCAGATCGACAAATGCGCCGAACTTGGTGAGACTCTTCACAGTTCCGGTATATTCCTTGCCGATTTCGATGTTGCCCCAGAATTCCTCGGACAACTTCGCCTTTGTTTCTTCGATGATGACGCGGCAGGAGCCGACGACGCGGCGCTTGTTCTTGACCAGTTCCGTGATGCGGAAGGAAACGGTGCGACCCACGTAGGGTGCGAGATCCTTCACGAACCGGTCGCTGACCTGGGATGCGGGAATAAATACCCGGGTGCCCTTGAAATCCGCAACCAAACCGCCCTTGACGACTTCCTTGACGACCGCTTCAACGGGAGTACGGCTCTCGAAGGCCTCATCCATGATTTCAAGACCGCGGATGGAATCCACCTTCTTCTTGGAAAGTTGAACATTGCCCTCCCCATCGTTGATTTTCATGATCAGCGCCGTGATGGGGGCTCCCTCGCGAAGGTCCCGTTCGGGATCGAAGCCGGCCTGTTCCAGAAACTCATCCATCGGGATGATTCCGTCGGCCTTGTATCCGAGATCGACGAACACCTCATTATTGTTGTATCCGATGATCTTGCCAGTGACCACCGAATTGGGGATGAGCTGCGTCATGGTCTGCTCGAAGGCCTCACTGAAGCTCATCTCGCCGTCCACTTTGTTGTTCATGTCTTCCATGCCTTGAATTACCTCCCTGATTACCCATTCGGGCGTTGACGCCCCCGCGGTAATCCCGATCTTCTTGATGGAAAGGTTCAGGATAGGGAGTTCTGCAGCCGTTTCCACAAGATAGGTTTCCGGACAAGCATCCAGACAAATCCTGTACAACTTTTGCGTATTGGAACTGTTCCTCCCGCCTATCACGACCATCGCATCCACATTCCGGGCCAGTTCCCCAGCTTCCGCCTGTCTGCGGACAGTCGCATTACATATTGTATCAAATTTCAAGACGAATGCAAACCTTTTCTTGAGGTTCGCGGCGACGGACTCATATCGTCCGGGAACCGATGTTGTCTGTGCCACGATGCTGATGGGCATGCCATCCGGAATTACCAGATGTTCCGCTTCCGCATCCGTTTCCACCACGGCCGCAGCATTTCCGCTCCAGCCCCGGATCCCCTTCACTTCCGGATGGGCCGGGTCTCCGTAGATGACGATGAAATGCCCTTCCCGCGCCTGCTTTTGCACGAGGAGGTGGATCTTCGCCACATATGGGCAGGTTGCATCGCGTACGCGCACCCCGGCCTTCTCCAACGCTTCAAAGATATCCGGCCCCGCTCCATGGGCACGGACAATCACGCAATCATCAGCACGCAAATCAGGCATGCCGGTTTCGGCGGCTTGCATCTGGCAATCCGGGGAAATGGGGCTGCACTGGCCAAGCCCATCCATATCCTGGATGGCACGTATGCCTTTCCGTTCGAGTGCCTCAACCGCCTGCCGGTTGTGGATGATTTCGCCATAGGTGAACACGCGTCCGCCATCGGCCGGCGTATCCATGGCCATCTTCATGGCACGGTCCACCCCGAAGCAGAACCCGGCATATTTTCCGACTTTGATTTCCATGTGTCACTGTCCAATCAGCGCGTAAATCCGGTCAATGATGTCGGACGTCGCCGCATAGAGTGATTCCTTGTCCAGTTTGCCGCTTTCGGGCTTCTGGATATGAAAGGGTTTCCCATAGACGATGCGCATCCTGCAGAATATGTGATAATGCCCGTCAAGCGCCACCGGCAGGATGGGGACATCTGCATGATAGGCGATGAGTGCGGCCCCTCCTTTTTTGCGTTCCGGGGATTTGCGGAGGGTCCTGGTTCCTTCCGGAAAAATCCCGACGACTTTTCCCTGCCTGAGCAAAAGGAGGGCGGTCTTGATGGAACCGGCATCCCCCGTCCCGCGGTGCACCGGAAAGGCACCGACACTCCGGAAGATGTAAGAAAGAATGGGATTTGTGAAGAGTTCGGCCTTCGCCATGAAATGCACCTTGCGCCTGATGCGCGCGGCAATGAGGATCATGTCGAAGGCGGACGGGTGATTGGCAAAGATCAGGACTGGTCCCGTGGCCGGGATGTTTTCGCGGCCAACCAGCGTAATCCGGTGGAACAGGACCATATAAAGGGTGCCAATGATGCAGGCGAGCCGATACAGCATCTCAATCCTTCCTTGCTTCGATCAGCGCCATGACGGCGTCGGTGGCTTCCTTCAGGCTGAATCCCGTCGTGTCAAGCAAAACAGCATCCTCCGCCTGCAGCAGGGGAGAATGGGTCCGGCTGCTGTCATTCCGGTCCCTGACCCGGATCTCTTCGAGCAATGCCTCATAGGTTTTATCGAGGAGTCCCTTTTCCTGGAGTTCGAGAAAACGCCGTTGCGCCCTCACCTCGGGAGAAGCGACGAGAAAAATCTTCACATCGGCATTGGGAAGCACTTTTGTTCCGATGTCCCTTCCGTCCATGACTACGCCGGAACGCCTTGCGATATCCTGCTGCAGCGACACCAGGCGCTCCCGCACCGCAAGGTGGGCCGAGACGGCCGAAGCACCCATGGAAACCTCATTGGACCGGATTTCACCGGAAACATCCTCGCCGTCCAGCAGGATATGCTGGCTGTCATCACGGTATTCAACGTCGATCCGGGTATCCTTCATCATCCGCGCAATTGCCGCTGCATCTGCCAGACTGATGCCGCTTCGGAGAACCTTCAAGGCAACAGCCCGGTACATGGCTCCGGTATCCAGATACAGGATGCCCAGTGTTCCGGCGATATGCCGCGCTATGGTGCTTTTGCCCGCACCCGACGGGCCGTCGATGGCAATTCGGATATTCTTCATGCATTCCTCCAGGATTCAGACCACCCGGTGACCGGTGCCGATGGCCACTTCATTCAG
>JANYKF010000455.1 GCA_025361665.1 Clostridiaceae bacterium | reverse complement strand
TTCCGCACGCTTCCGGTTCAGAATCTGCGGGACAACCACTTGATCCTGACCCTTGCTGACAATGATCTCAAGCGTGGTCAGCCCCTTGATGACCAGCTTTGAACCGGCAAGAGGCGTCTGCTCAAGCACGATTCCGGATTTCACGTTCGCATCGTACCGATATTGGATCTCAAACGGGTCAATCTTCGCCTTTTCAATATCCACCAGCACCTCCGCAATGTCGCGCCCCACATAACTCCCGACAATGGCTTCGTTCGCGGGGGTCTCGGTTGCGAGCGGCACATTCAGATCGCGGGTCACAAACCCGATGATGTTCACGACAAGGGCAATGATGATTCCGATGAGCAGTACGTAGATTAGCGGGAAAATGATTCTTCTGCGGTTGAACACACGGCGGTTCCTCATGTTCATGTGCTTTTCCCTCGGTCTGGCCATGAAATCGCCCTCCGCAAGCTCCAGGCCGCCCGCTGCCACCAAACCCTCTTCCCGGCGAATGATGGGCAGATCCACATGAATGCTTTCCGGGTTGCGCTTTACGCTTTCCAGATCGGCAATCAGCATCGACGCGTCTTCATACCGATCCGCACGGTTTTTCTGCATGCATTTTTCCACTATGTCCGCCAACTGCCGCGGGATTTCCGGGATGGCGGCGTCCGCACGCGGTACTGCGTCCAGAATCTGCCGCAAGGCCACGGAAACCGGATTGTCTCCGGGAAAAGGCAGTTTTCCCGTCAGCATCTCGTACAGGGTGACGCCCGCGGAATAAAGGTCCGACTGGGCATCCGTATATCCACCCCTCACCTGTTCCGGCGATGCGTAATGAACGGAGGCGACCGTATCCACTTTCATGGTTTCCATGCTGGATTTGCCGGTGCGCGCGATGCCGAAGTCGGCCACTTTCGGCTCCCCATCCGCCGTCATGAGAATGTTCTGCGGCTTGATGTCCCGATGGACGATTTTTTTCGCATGCGCTTTCTGCAGGGCTGATGCTATTTTGATCATCACGTCCACGGCCATGGCCCAGGGCATGGGGCCGTGTTCGGTGATCAATTCTTTCAGGCTGCTGCCGTCCACCAGTTCCATGACGATATATACCAGGTTTCCTTCCCTGCCGACATCATAGATCTGGACGATATTCGGATGGGTAAGGCTGGCGGCAGCCCGTGCCTCCGAATCAAACCGACGGAGCAGGTCCGCATCACCCCGGAACTCCTCCCGGATCACCTTGATGGCCACATCCCGCTGAAGATAGGCGCAGTGCGCCTTATAGACGATGGCCATCCCCCCGGTGCCAAGTTCCTCCAGTAGGGTATATCGATTCCCCAGTATGGTTCCAATCATGCAATGTCCCTCCGGCTGTTCGCGTTCATGGTGCATCCCCCGGTTCCATGGCCACGACAATCACGGTGATGTTGTCACGCCCACCCCGTTCGTTCGCCATGGACACCAGCGAGGCGACGGCCTCTTCGGGTTCGCATCGGGAAAGCAGCGCCGCCATTTCCGTTTCCGTCACGTATTCCGACAGTCCATCCGTGCAGAACAACAATTTGTCATCATTATGGATGCGTCCCCAAAAGACTTCCGGCTTCATGCCCAGGTCGAACCCGAGCGCGCGTGTGACCTTGTTGCGCTCCGGATGACCCTTCGCGGCTTCCGGATCCAGGATGCCGGATGCGACGAGTTCGGCGACATAGGTATGATCCCGGCTGACCTGCTTCACCTGGTGGTGCCGGAACAGGTATGCCCGGCTGTCCCCGATGTGGATGAGCAGCATCATGGGCCCATCGAGGAAAGCAGCGGTGAGTGTCGTTCCCGAGGAAATACCCCGGAGATTTTCCTGCGAATACTGCATGATGCGGCGGTTTGCCTCATCCAGCCCGTCACGCAGGAACACCTCCGCATCGTCCAGGTTCATTTTCAGCGATGCGCAGGATTCCACAGTTTCGGACATGACCTCCACGGCCATCCGGCTGGCCACTTCACCGGCCTCGTGACCGCCCATGCCGTCGGCCAC
>JANYKF010000442.1 GCA_025361665.1 Clostridiaceae bacterium | reverse complement strand
CGTAAATGGGCAGAATGCGGATGCCGCGCTTGTGGCGTCCGAATTTCTTCATCTCTTCGCAGGCTTGGACGGCCAGTTCGCGTGTGGGGCACAGGATGAGCACCTGCAGGTGCTTCTCGTGGGGATCCACCTGCTCGATGGCGGGAATGCCGAAGGCCGCCGTCTTGCCGGACCCTGTCTGGGACTGGCCAATCACGTCGCGGCGTGCCAGGAGGAAGGGGATGGTCGCTGTTTGAATGGGGGTGGCCTCTTCGAAGCCGAGGTCCTCGACAGCCTTCAAAACATCGCTTGAAAGCCCGAGCTCACTAAAGGGCAATCGGTTCATCTAGTCACACTCTTTCCTTATGAATTTGCAGAACGGCTTTTGCCTAACCCAACCGTCTGTGTCATCCAAGGAAATGCGTAGTGCCCTGTTGATGCATCACTGTGGATCAGAACCATGGATTCGAAAGCAAAAAGTCCGGGTTCTCCGGCTCTCCAGTCGCAGTCTTAAATTTTACAGGAATATCCTGATCACGTCAAGTAGAATGTCGCCTGCCTCCAAGCGCATTCTTTGTGCATATTTTCCGATGTTTCGGAAGACCGGTTCGCGCTGGAATGGACGCACTGCTTTCCAACCGGCCTGCCAGCCAGCAATCTCCGCTCACTCGGCCGATTCCAGGTTGTCGAACACGCCCAGGGAAAACATGAACATCGTCACGGCCGCAATACACGCCCATCCGCCAAAGGCCAGAACCATGAGAATCGTGCTTTCCGTCAGGATGCCGACGGCAACAACGGCGCCAATGCCGGGAACCAGGACGAGGAGAATGAAGATCAGCTTCAGGAATATCATCAGTCCTTTGGCATGCACACCGCCAAACAGGCGCCTTGCCAGTACATCGCCATACAGGAACACTGCCCCGAACATCATGTAGCTGAAGATGCAGCCCGCGACCATCACCGCATTCGCCTTGAATAGCACACCGGCCAGCAGGAAGAGGATGGTGCCGTCAAGAAGGTTCTTGATGTGCTCCGTCAGGGTCGCAAAGAACAGTTTTTCCGGAGTTGAAACGGGTATCAGGAAAATATACGGCTTACCTAGTTCCAATGACCACCGTCCCTGAATAGAAAAAAAGAACAGCATATATACGCTGAATGCCAGAATGGAGAACATCGAGATAAACCCGTCCGATACGGCTTCCGCCGGCATGAACAGCTTGAATGCGATACTGGCCGCGATGACCGTAACCGTCGTTCTGTCCACAAACAGAATCCAGGAAGTTTTTCGCATCTCCAGCATTGATTTCGAAAAGATGGCCATGCCGCCGTTGCCAGAAATGCCTTGGCGTATCCCTTTTTTCACCTTCATGCTGAACTGGAGGTTCCTGCCGTCCTTCTTGGCAGCCAAGGCTGCTTCCGCATACTCGGTGGCTTCCAGGACATCTTCGTAATAATCCAGATTCATTCGGTATATCCAAATCGTGAAACCCGACACGAAGGCGGCAGTCAGGCCGATTCCCAGCCAAAAGGCAGGCGTGATGCCGTCCACGGCTGCGGAAAGGACCATTTTGATCCAACCGATGAACGGAATCCAGTTCACGATGTCCTGATCGAGCAGTCCGGTCAAGGCAGGCACCAATGCCCTCGTCTGTGCCAATTTCCATAGGAACCCCGCCACGACCAGGATGGCGGCCCCATCAATGAGGGCTTTCCCGAGTTTCCTTCGCCCGGCGGATTTGGAAGACCAGGAATACATCAGCATGGCGAAGACAGGATAGGCAAACATGAACATCAGCACGGCAATCATGATGATGAAAGGGCCATAAGGCTTCATGACGAAATTGTTCTTCAGGTTTGGAATCTGAAAGAGGGCGATCATCATCAGGAAAAGTGTTCCGCCGATCTGCCTGATGAATCCGTATATCAGTACCTGGTTGGGCCGAAATGGCGCAGGAAACAGGAAATTGACGTCCGACATCCGGAAATACGTGCTGCCCTTGTCGATGCCCAGTCGAAGCGAAAAGTAGATGATGACGGCGAACACGCCTGTCGTGACCGCACGGAACATGGATGGGGAACCACGGTTCAACGAACCGGAAGGCATGAGGAAAGAAGCCGCAACCATGGCGATGATGAATAATGCGGCAAAGAGGTATCCGATCAGGATCAAGGGCTTTTTGAAGATGCCCTTCACCGTATTGACCAGCGTGCGTTGCAGCAGATACATCATGGGGCTCATCCGTGTGCCTCCTGCCCGGCGGATGTCAAAGGCGGCATGGCTGAAGGCGGCATGGCCGAAGGAGGAATGGCCGGTTCCAATCTCTCCGGTTCGGATTCTGTCGTCTGGAAGAATACGGCCTCCAGGTCTTCCCCATTGCGTTCAAGCTCTTCCCGCGTGCGGCTGAGTACAATCTCGCCCTTGTTCATGATGAGCACCCGGTCCCAGACCTCCGCGATGCTGTCGATCATGTGCGTGCTGATCAGCAGGGCGCTGCCCGCATCCCGCAATTCCACGAAGATGGCCTTCAGTTCCTTGATTGCCTTTGGGTCGAGGCCAACCATCGGTTCATCAAACATGATCATGGCTGGTTTGATGATCAGGGCGCAGCAAAGACTTACTTTCTGCTGCATCCCCTTTGAAAGCTCCTTCCCCACTTTGGTCTTCTTGTCATCCAAATCAAAGCGGGCCAGCAGGGATTCCGCATATTCACGCCATCCTGCATCCAACCGATAGGCCCGCGCAATGAACTCCAGGTGTTCCCAGACGGTGAGCGCATCGTAGAGGGAAGGTGTTTCCGGCACGTAACCGAACCGCCGCTTCGCTTCCAGCGTCTTGTTCAGGTGCCCGTCGATCTGGATCTCCCCATCGAACTTCAGGGTGAAAGCCGGCGAAGTGGCCGTGGT
>JANYKF010000433.1 GCA_025361665.1 Clostridiaceae bacterium | reverse complement strand
CAGCTGGGCGGAACGAGCCTGGCAGGGTGGCGCGGATGCCGTCATCGTGCAGGATGTCGGCCTTTCGAACCGGCTGCACCGCCTGCATCCGGACATGGTCCTGCACGCCAGTACGCAAATGTCCATCCATAACGTCTCAGGCGTCCTGGCAGCCCGGGAGGCGGGGATCACCCGCGTGGTGCTGGCACGGGAACTCTCGCTGGAGGCGATTGGGAACATCCGCGCGCAAACGGACACGGAGCTGGAAGTATTCGTCCATGGTGCGCTTTGCGTGTGTTTTTCAGGCCAATGCCTCATGAGCAGCCTGATCGGCGGACGCAGCGGCAACCGGGGCTTGTGCGCCCAGCCGTGCCGGCTGCCCTGGAAGCTGTCCGGGATGCGTCCGGAAGGGTATCTGCTGAGCATGAAGGATTTGATGGCGCTGCCGCTGCTGCCGCAGCTGCAATCGGCCGGGGTGACATCCCTGAAAATCGAGGGCCGCATGAAATCACCCGAATATGTGGCGGTCGTAACCGAAATCTATCGAAAATATCTGGATTTGCTGGCGAAAGAAGGACCTGACCGTTATCGGGTGGATCCCGAAGATGAAGAGGCACTGCGGCAAATCTTCAACCGTGGCGGGTTCACCCATCGGTACCTGGACGGGATGAAGGCGGAATGCCCCATTGGGGTGCAAGTGTCGGGAAAAAACATTCCGGCGGCAGAGCGCCTTGTGGATCCGTCTCATCCCAAACGAGCGGCAGAGTGCCTTGTGGATCCGTCTCATCCCAAACGGTCGGCAGAGTGCCTTGTGGACCCGTATCATCCCAAAAACCTTGGGGTTTCCGTCGGCACGGTGCTGTCCTGGAAGGTCCCGTATGCGGAAGTGAAACTGACGCGGGATCTGGCGCTGGGGGACGGACTGGAAATCCACAAGGGCGGCGAAGGCGGGAGCCGTGCCGTATCCACCATGCTGACCGCCATCATGGCCAAGGGGAAACATGAAAAGCAGGCTTTTACCGGATCGACGGTCTTCCTGGGGGATGTGAAGGAACCGGTTTCCGCCGGCGATACGGTCTATCGGACATCACAAAGAATCCAGATGCAAGCCGCCTCGGATACGGCAGTCCATTGGCAGGTACACCGCGTCCCGCTGAAGATGTTTTTTTCCATGCGGGTTGGTGAAAAAGCCTCATTGACGGTGGAAGATGAAGCGGGCCGCAGTGTTTCCGTTGAATCGGAGATGGAAGTTGAAACGGCACGGGAACGGGCACTCACGGCAGAGCGAATCCGGGAACAGCTGGAAAAGACCGGAGATGCGCCGTGGAAACTTCTGGAGGCGGACATCCGGGTTGACGGCAAAGGCACCATGCCGGTGAAGGAAATCAATGCGATGCGAAGGCTGGCGCTGGAGCACATGACCGCCTTGCGTGCCCAAAACGAAGGGCTCCATGGTTCAGGCGGGGGAATTCATGTCTCACGCGGAGTGATACATGGTTTCACCCCATCCTTGGACATGGAAAATATGGGTGCGCATCCGCGATTGTCTTGCGGACCTGAATCCCTGGCACTGGCCTTTTCCTGTGCACCGGGGACGGAATGGCTGCAGGAGGCCCGATTGGCGAGTGACGCGGGAAAAGTCCTTCTGATGGTGCCGCCCGTTTCCCGGGAAGCCATGGCATCGATGAAATCGGCATTTCCCGGGTCCGTCTGGATCAGGACGCCCTCGATCCTGCCGGATGACAGGATGGGTACCCTGCTGAAGCAATTGGAGGCCATCCGACCGGACCTGGCGGGGCTTTCAGCCGGAAATCCCGGCATGCTGCGCCTTTTGCGCCAATGGGCACCGGAACTGCCCATCCTGGCAGAGGCAGGCATGAATCTCTGGAATGGCGAGGCTATCCGGCAGGCATCCGAATGGGGTGCGGACATGGCTCTCCTGTCCCCGGAATTGACGACTGCGGCCATGGGCGAGATCAAAGAACCGGTTTTGCAGCTCGCATCCTGGGCATATGGCAGGATCCCCGTCATGACGATGGAGCATTGTCCCGGTTCCCTTTACATTCCCGGTGATGACCGGTACGCCGGTTCCTGTGACGGCCATTGCGGTGCATGCGACCGGAGGACTGGAACACTGACCGACAGGGCCGGTGCCCGGTTCCCATATGCGCGGGATGTTTTCATGGATAAGACGATCGTCTTTCATCATCGGCCGCTCCGCTGGCAGGAAAATGAATGGCATCCTCGTACGGCGAGGCTATATGCATTCATCACGGATGAGTCACCCGAATTTGTTTCGGAATTGGTGCATTCACTCTTGTCGGCTTCTTTTGATGGCACAACCCGGTGACGTAACGATATCCGGACAAGGAGAAGAGCGATGAGCCAGGTGGAAGTATTCGTGGAGATATGCCGGGAAGGGATCATTCTGCCGACCTACGCTCATGTCTGGGATGCGGGCATGGATGTCTGT
>JANYKF010000392.1 GCA_025361665.1 Clostridiaceae bacterium | reverse complement strand
CTTACGCCCCGGCAAATCCGCAGCAACCTTACACCCCGGCAAATCCGCAGCAATCTTACGCCCCGGCAAATCCGCAGCAACCTTACAGCAACCCGCAGGGCGCTTTTTATGCCCAAGGCGTTTCACCACAAAACCCGCAAGGGCATTCAACACCCGGCCCTGAGGCCATGAAAAGGAAAAGCGGCAATCCTGTCTTTTTTTTCCTGCCACTTGGTGTGCTGCTGGCGGTCACCTTGGTGTTTTTCGGATTTGGCGGTGTCTCGCCAATCGGGTGGGTGTTGGGACTGGCCTTGCTGGCAGCACCCCTCCTGTTGCGCGGGAAACTGGCAAGAGCCGGTTTCCTTGGAATGGCCGCCATCTGGATTTTCATTGCGGCATTGCTTTTCATCCTTTTTGGCGTTTTCTCCGCAGGTTCGTGAACATGATTCCACTTCTATAAGTCGATTTTCGCCCTTTTCAGGCAAGTTGTTTACCGCAACTTGCCTGTATTCTGTGTCGCGTTACATCCTGCCTCCGCAGTTCTTGCAGAAACTCGAACCGGCTTCTGATGTTTTCCCGCAGGAAGGACAGGTAACCCTGCCGCAGCGACTGCATTGCATTTCCCCTGCAGCCATTGAATTCCCGCAATTCGTACAGAATTGCGCCGGCGGTGTCGGCGAACCGGGAACCGTGTCTTGCCCCGGTTGAACCTGGATTGGCGGAATCTGCTGATACGGCGGCGCCTGCTGATACGGCGGAATCTGCTGATACGGAGGTGCTTGCTGATATGGCGGTGCTTGCTGATACGGAGGCGCTTGTTGATACGGAAGCGCTTGCTGATACGGAAGCGCTTGCTGATTCTGCCCCGGCACCCGCATGTCGGGTTCATATTGTCGTGTGGCCGCTCCGTGCCCGAATACTTTCTTTTTCTTGTTTCCATTGGCCACTGCGAGCAGGATGACCACAACCACGACCAGGAAAGCACCCAAAGCCACCAGGAGAACGATCGGCAGACTCCCGTTCCCGGTTGCCTTGGTTTTGTCTCCCGCACCCGTACCTTTTGGTTTGCCGGCATACGTGCCTTGATAAAGGTCCACGCGCTTTGGGATTTCACCCGCTTTCAAGACCAGGCCTTTGGCACCGGAAAGTGTCTTTCCGTCAGCGTTCGCATCGGTTTCCAGTTTCGCGCCGTTTTCCCCGCTTTTGACGGACAGGCTGTATGTGCCGTCCGGAACATTGTAAAAGTAGTAGTATCCGTCCGCATCCGTCACTCTGGAAACATCCAGTTCCGTAATCGTGACGGTTGCTCCCTGCAAGGGGGTTCCGGCCTTATCGGTCAGCCTGCCGAAAAAGGATGCGGATTCATCTTTCCCGACCACCGGCAGGACATCTTTTGACAGGTAAATCGTGAAGACGACATCCTTGTCCACCAAATCCTGAGAAACATAGGCACTCTTGCTTTCTCCCGACAGATAATCCGGATGATAGACATAGGGGCGATAGGTAAACCCGGAAATCTCCACGGCCATTCCCTTGTCAGCCACAACATCCCCAAAGAGATCCAAATAGATCCAGCCGCTTGCCACTTGCGTGATTTCAGTGCCGTCACGATACTTGACGACATTTTCCTCGGGTGCATCCTGGCGCAGCAGATAGCTTGGCGTGTAGCCGCCCAAATCCCTATAGTATCGGGCGGTCCAGTTCATGTCCAGTTCTGGATGATTGGCGTCAACAGCGGTTTTCAACGCACCCAGGGCTATTTCCTTGTCATTCCCGGCCATTTTCTGAATCACCTTTGCCGTTGCCGACACGCCACGCAAGTCGACCAGGGTATCTTCCGTGTAAACAGCCATTCCGGAATTGAAAAGCCTGTTGATTCCACCGCTCCAGTTGTCTACCCCGGGTGTTTTCTTCAAAAGATCAATCAAATCATTGAGGGGCATTTTCTTGCCCTTCATCCCGGCGACCGCTTTCACGGCGGCGCCCTCATTCCCTTCCATCGAATAGGGAGGTTCATCCTTCACAATCAGGACCGCTGCACCTTCCTTCACGGCACCGATGCCATAGGAAACGCGGTCAATATACTTATCCGTCACGGGTACCCCGTCTCTTTCGAGCACATCATGAAAGAACACCGGCGACGAATACAGTGCCGAACCGTCTTTTCCCGTTTTCCCCAGATCAATCGCGAGAAACGGATTGGCCGTTTGTGTTTTCACGCCGTCAACCGTGGAGAACCTGGATCGTTTTGTTGTCAGGATCACCTGGGCTCCCTCAATCAGATCCCCGCTCTGGCTGTCCTTGACGATAATCTTGACAGAACCGGTTGGCTCTGATTCCAGAACCATCCGATCCTGTTCAAGCAGATTCTTGGCGACAGCCGCATCATATCCGCTGCTTTGCATCTGCATGAACCGGTAATGGCCCTGTTCCGCGATTTTCGCCAATTCCTGCATGCGGGTTGCCGTTTCATCCGATGCCGCAACCACGTATGGGCTCAGCGCCATCAGAAACACCCCCGCAAGAATTGCCGCTCTGAGACGAAGTGCTTGATTCCTCACACGATAACCTCCATGCATGAACCCGGAGAGACATTTTCTTTATAATATCACAACCTGATTCGCCAAAGGAAATCCCACGGAGACCTTGAACAAATCTCCGTCAATCTCGATTTTGAACTGTCCGCCCTGCAAAGCCGTGAGGCTTTGAGCGATGGAAAGGCCAAGCCCCGACCCTTCCGTACTCCTGGCGGCATCACCGCGCATAAAACGCTCTGTCAGCTGTTCCGGAGAGATATCAAGCGGAAAGGCGGACACGTTCTTGATAGTCAGCACCCCCAACGAATTGGCTGCGGATGCATGGATGTAGATCCTAGTATGAGGTTGCGCATACTTCAGCACATTCCCCATCAAATTCTCCAGAATGCGCCATACGTGCTTGCCATCCGCCCGTACCCATGTTTTTTCCTCCTCCGCCCGGAGGCGGATCTCCAAACCGGCTGCCGACATTTTCTCTTCATATTCCCCGCAGGCCTGTTGGGCCAGCTGGCTTAGGTCCAGTGTTTCTTCAACGACCGCCATGTTGCCGCTGGACGCCTTGCTGGCCTCGACCAGGTCTTCAATCAGCTGTTTCAGGCGGGCAGACTTTTCTTCCAGCACCTTTACATACCCCACAGCCTGCTCATTCTGCAAATCCTCTTTCCTCAGCAGGTCCACATAGCTGACAATGGAGGTCAAGGGGGTTTTCAGGTCATGCGACACATTGGTGATCAGGTCGGTTTTCATCCGTTCCCCGCGGATGGCTTCAGCCATGGCGCTGCGGAGACCCCCCTGGATGTTCTGGATGTCGTTCGCAAACCCGGAAAATGCCATAGGCATATTCTTCATATCCAGCGGATAACCCGGATTCCCTCCGGAGATCTCCTTTGCTGCGTTCATGATGCGTGACAGCGATACCGCCCATCGGGATATGACGCCAAGTGCGAAGAGGTTGAACCCGACTAGCAGGATGATGTACAGAAATCTGCTGCTCCTGGGCATCCAATTAATGGCATTGAGCAGGAGGGAAACCAATATGTCATTCCCTGCCGCAAGCCCCAGAATTGCCAAGGAGAACCCAATCCAAAAACGATTGCCCTGAAAGCAGAGCCTGCTGAATGCACGAACCCCCTGGAAGGCAATCCCACACAAAGCCCATGCCCCCTGCCATGTTTTTCCGACAAGGCTGTTCGTCAGAACCTGTCTGCCCTTGATCTGTCTTGCCATGGATAAAACGTAAGAGCTGCCAATCATGGCATCCACGAACAGGATGACGCCGAATGCAATCCAGAAATTCCAGCCGCCGGGAAAAAAACCGATATTGGCCATGATGGCAAAGGAAGCGGCGGCAGCGCCCAGAACCAGCAGGGAATGCACATCCGTATAGATCCGGTCTGCATGGCGATATGCAATCGGTTCCTTTTTCCCTTTGCGACCGGCTGTAAACACCAAAAAGACTGCGCTCAGCAACAAAAGAGCCAGCGAACAGGAACCGATGACGAGTGCCCAATCTGCTTCCGACTGCAGCCGCGGAAAATTCAGATGATAGACAAGGAATGTTCCGCAAAGTGCGGCGACGGTAAAACTGACCCATGAGAGAATCAGCGCAATGGCCTTTGCCCCTGTCGAATAGCTAAAACTTGTCGATTTTGTATCCAATTCCCCACACCACCTTCAAATAT
>JANYKF010000365.1 GCA_025361665.1 Clostridiaceae bacterium | reverse complement strand
CTCGAGTTTCATGGGTACATGGTGCCCATGAGAGTGATTTCAGCCTTCAGCATTTCTCTCAGCTCGACAGGTTCCAATACTTCCGCACCACTTCCGTAGTTGAGCACCCATCGTACGATTTCCGGGCTGAGAGAAGTGTCCTTCTCAAAGAGAAGGTTGCCATTGCCATCCTCTGTCAAACGGGTAGCTTTTCCTGATTCATATTCCCGGACATATCTGGCAGATTGGCCGGTAAAACGCACCTTCAGACGAATGGCGGTTTCGCCGGTCAATTTGTCAAAACGGGATTGCTTGTATTCATCATAGAAATTCTCCGGCTTATGAAAAGCCATGGCTGTCAGTTCCAGCGACTTGATGCGGGACACGCGAAAATCACGGATATGACCTCGAAGATGGCAAAATCCGACCACGTGCCAACACCCGTCGTAAACTTCCAGAAGATACGGATCAAACAAACGATCGGTAACCTCATCCGTGTTGAAGGCATAGTAGGAAATGCGGACTTGCTTCCGGTCCGTGATGCTGTCCCGGAGCAGGTTCAGGAAATCCGGGTCCGGCCTGTCCGGCGTAATGTCCGCGATGCTGACTTTCATCATCCCGGTCAGGGTCTCAATATATTGCCGGTTGATGCTGGGACCCTGCGAAATCAGCTTGTCCAGGAGCTTTTCAGCGTTTGAGCCAACCTCCAGGCCGTTGTAGGACCGCATGACCTCTCGCCCGAATTGCAGGGCGATCATGTCGGCTACACTGAAACTGATGTTTTTCAGGCTGTATTTGTTGGAGAGATAAATGGTTTTCCCATCACGGTCATCTTCATATACATAGAAAACATCCGTGATATAATCCAAATCCCGTTCCAATGTCTTGCGGCTGATGTCTATTCCCTCTCGCTTCAGACATGACATCAGTTCATCAAGAGTGAAACCCCGTCTGTTGTCGGAAAGCAGGGAAAGAATGAATAATTGCCGTTCCACCTGCGGTACGTCTGCCATGGTCTGAATCCTCCTTCTCACATTATGCGGGAATCAATGCGTTCAACATCTCACAGATTTTCTTATGCTGACACCATGTACAGGCATCCCCTTCTTTCATCGGATATCCTTCTTGCTTCAATAAGCCCAAAAGGTCGGGAAGCGCCTGAATGAGAGAATCGACTGCCGATGTCTGTTGCTCAAGGTCTACCGGGACAACCGCAGATTGGCCGGCATCCAGAAAATAGAGTTCTCCCCTGATGGCTTCCACCGGCTTGCCCTGCCAAATCGGCATCCTGGCAATTGCCCATGCATAGACCTGCAGCTGGATGGCATAGTATGTGGCCTTCTCCAGCATGGATTGTTCATCCTGGATGTGGTTGCTTTTGTAATCGGTTATGACCGCCCGAAATCCGTCAGGTGTTTCAATAATATCCAACCGGTCGATGACTCCGATTAGTTCCAACGAATCCGACGCCTTGATTCGGAATTCGAATTCGCTCCAACTGTGAACCAATCGTTCTGATGTTTCTAGGTTTCCATCGGACATTGCCGGATTTCTGCCAGATACACCCGGATTTCCAGCGGCATTGCTGATGATCCGATTGTACCCTTCCAACAAGTGAAGGGTATGCTGCCTTTGATTTTCAAGCCATCCTGGAATTCTCGTTTTGCTGAGGTCGCAACGCCCGAGTACCGGAAAAGAACCAGAGTGGTCAAGTGGTATGTCCTGCAATTGAGTATGGATCCATGTGCCCAAACGAGCAGCGTCAACCATCAGGTCCGGGTCGGCAAGTTGTGGTGTTGAGTCTTGAGATGGATTTTGTGTTGAAACTTGTGATTGGTCTAGATACGACCCTTGATAAAGCTCATGGGATGAATCTTGATTCGTCCCATGGGATGTTTCCAGAGCAGCCTGAATATCTGATTGCCCTGGCATTCGGATGATGCGTGAAAGCCAGTATTGACGCGGGCAATCCCTCCAGAACATCCATTGGCTGACGCTTACCAGCCCGAAAGGGCGATGAGGTGGCATGGAAGGGCGTTCTGGTTTGGAAGAGGGTTCCGGTATGGAACGAGACTCGGGCTTGTAAGGATACTCCACAACTTCTGCTGCAATCGGGTGCTCTGTCTTTCTAGTCTCATCCAATTTGCCTGCTGCTTCATAACCAATTGAACTGGTATCCGCACTTTCGGTGTTCTCATCCGGATTCAGGTCTTCTGTTTTCGGCATATCCGGTTGAACCGATTGATGACCAAGAAACGCCTCTGCATCCAGACAGATCAGCGAATCAGGTATTTCACAGTTTGCCAAAGCCAAGGAAAGTTGTTTCATGAAGCTGTTCTGAGCGTCAAACCCACCTTTTTTGGCGAATTGATGCTCTCCAATCATGACAAGCAGGGATTGAGCACGCGTGGCAGCCACATAGAAGACGCGGCGGCTTTCTTCAAGTTCCCTGTTCAGTCTGGTAATGAATACCTGTTGATAGGCCAGGTTCAGCTCAGGCGATGTATTTTGGTCCTCGTCCACCCCAATGGCCGTTATTCCGTTGACGGGGTGCAGAACCAATAAAGGCTTGAATCGGGCACCGACTGTATCAACCGCGCGATCCATCGATGGAAGGAAGACAACTGGGAATTCAAGGCCTTTCGAGGCATGGATGGTCAGGATTTTCACAGCTTCGCTGTCCTCATTGTCCAGAAACGCCTCCGAATCCATTCCGCCGGATTCCTGCAATGCATCCATATAAGAGGGCAAATCCCTTGCCGTGTATCCATGCTTCCGGCTGAATTCATCCACCACCTGTGTCAGCTTTTCCAGATTGCGGATTTTCTTCTCTCCATTAGGCAGTAAAAGTAGAATATCAGAATATCCCGTTGTTTCAAGGACGATTCGGAAAAGTTCAGATGGACCCAGAAGACCATCAAGCGGGAGCAAGCATTTGAAGATGCTTGCCGCCCGAGTTGTAAGTATCGCATCAGGGTTTTTAGCCTTGTCAGAACCGTTATTCCCTTCATTGGCAAAGCCATTGGGCATGTCTCTGGACAAGGCATTATCAAGCCATTCCAGCAGCACTTCAGGCCGCAATGCCTTATCCTTTGCTTCCCGGTCAATGTGTCTGCACTTCAGCAGCAAGTCATCGGAAAATGAAAACAGGGGGGAGCGCAGGACTGCATAGAATGAAGCCCTGTCCTGCGGCTGGAAAATGAGGCGATATAGGTTCAGGATATCTGCAACCTCTGGTCGCGACCAAAAGCCGAGTCCTCCCAATACACAGTAGGGGATGTCCCTCGAATATAGCCCGTTCTCGATGGCGGCAAGACTGGTCCGGCTTGGAACAAGGATGGCCATGTCCCGGTAAGGGATGCCTTCTGCGTTCAG
>JANYKF010000315.1 GCA_025361665.1 Clostridiaceae bacterium | reverse complement strand
TCGGGACGGAACATCCAGCCGGCCGCATAGGTCTTCATCGACACGATGGCCACGCCATGGCGCTCGCAGGCCAGGTACAGGTCGCGGCGTGAATAGACGGGCTGGTTGCCCGCTTCCTTCATTCCCGTATAGGGATCCTGTTCCCACAGGGCTTCCAGTTTTGTTTCCCCCGGCAAAAGGTCAAATGCCGGGTTGACCGGGAACATCAGAATATCCACCAATCCGCTTTCCACTGCGGCCAAGGATGCCGCCACCTTGTGACTGCTCAGGCCGACTGCCCGTGCCCTGCCTTCCTTTTTCCAGCGGTGCGCGATGTCAAGAAGGCCTCCGGGAGCGGAAACCTCCGCCCATTCATCCGGTTCATCGACAAAGTGAACCATCAGCGTGTCCAGATAGTCCGTTCCCAGCCTCGTGAGAAGGTCCTCGGCATGCCGTTCGGCAATGGCGGGGTCTCTTGTGCGATAATACTGGCCGTCCTGCAGGCAGGCGCCGATATGGCCCTGAATCTGGAACTGGCTCCGACGTCCCTTCATCAGTCTTCCCATGTAATCCCTGACATTCGGCGAGGCCATGAACAGATCCATGTAGAGGGCACCTGCGGCAACAGCTTCTTCCACGACAAGGGCAACTTCCCCATAGGGGACATGTTCCAGATGTTCCAGACCAAGGCCGATGATGCCGGTCTTGATGCCGGTGCGGCCAAGCATGCTCGTTTTCATGTTCGTCCTCCTTCGGATAATGAGGGAATCATCGGACATCTCCATTCGTTCCCATGCAAAACTTCGTTTGATGTCTCCACTTATTCTATCCTGAAAATGTGCTGTTAGGATAATGAAAATCAAATAAATCATGAGCGCATTTTCATGGCTTGCTGGTGCTTCAATCTTGCTCGGTTGCCGGAAACGAACGGCCCGATGATTTTCTTCCATCTCAAACCGGAAAGGAAGCTGTCGGCATGTTTGATTATGAGAAAGTGGCGGAGAAATTTTGGAACCTGCCGCAAAAAGGAGCGGAAGAAGCGGTGAGGGAGACGCTGTTCATGGATGACATCATCCAGAAGAGCCAGTACATTCTGGACCCCTCCTCAAATGATGCCCTGATCCAATGGTATGCAGCCCATGCGGAATCCGCGCTTGCAGATTTCCGCATTGACATGCCGGCAGTCTGGCGGGCCTGGGATTCGGGGCTTCTTGAAGAAGGTGAGGGTATCCGGGAAAGGTTTGCCCAAGGTGAAACACCCTGGCCGGTTACTTATCTGTTCATGCCGGAGGAACTGCGGGACATTCTGGTCTGCTGCGGACTTGTGGACATCCGGCTTTCGGGACCAGGGGCCTTTTCCCGATCCATCCCACATGGCGTGCTGCGGCGCATCATGAACGACAGGGAAGCGAAAGCCGAATTCCTGCAGTTCTGCTATCACTATGACAGCCAGCCCTCTGTTGCCGGAATGGGCAAGGACAACCTGCTGGCAGTGGGAAAGAAGCCCGAGTTCATCCGCGCTTCGAACTGTGCTGCGCTTTCGCCACCCTGACATAAAACGGAAAGGACGAAAAAGCGAGCACGAGGCCGAGGATCAGCCAGATCCCGTTTCCGGAAGGCATGGCGTAAAAGGCCGCGAAGCAGCCGAAGGTTGCCAAATCCAGGACCGCCGCAATCAGAAGGGGTTTCAGCAGGTCGTTCGATTTCGGTTTGTCTGTCATCGCTTCATCCGGTCCCTTCAGTCGCTTCATCGCCGCGAAGCATGCATAGTCTACCCGAACGAACGCCCGCCACGGTGTCCGCGCTTGCGCTTGGCTCCGGCGAACGGGATTTTCCTCACGTCGTCGACCGGCTTTTCCGATTCGGTTTCCGTGTTGAAGGGATGATCGAAGACCGGGTTGATCTCGCTTTTGGTCAGCCGGATAATGGCGCGCAGGTTCGGCTTTTCCTCTTCGTCGCAGAAGGAGAAGGCGATGCCCGTCGCTCCGGCCCGGCCCGTCCGGCCGATGCGGTGCACATAGGATTCCGGGACGTCCGGCATGTCGTAATTGATGACATGCGAGATGTCATCCACATCGATGCCGCGCGCGGCGATATCCGTGGCCACCAGGACGCGGGCCTTCCGCGTCTTGAAATTGTTGAGCGCGATCTGCCTCGCTGTTTGCGGTTTGTCCCCGTGGATGGCTTCCACATTCACATGCTCGCTGTCCAGTTCGCGGTAAATCCGTTCCGCGCCGTGCTTGGTCCTGCAAAAAACCAGCACCGACTTCAGTTCCGGATTTTTCAGCAGCCAGACGAGCAAATGGCGCTTGTTGATGCGGGACAGGTGGAACACGTATTGTTCGATCGCGTCAACCGTGGAGGCGACCGGCGTGACGGAAACCTCCTCGGGATCTTCCAGCACGGTATCGACCAGATGGAGGATTTCATGGGGCATGGTGGCCGAGAAAAGCATGGTCTGGCGCACCTTGGGCAGCAGGCCGATGATGCGCTTCACATCCGGGGCGAAACCCATGTCCAGCATGCGGTCCGCCTCGTCGAGGACGAGGATCCGGATGTGATGGAGGTTGATGTAGCGCTGCCCGACCAGATCGAGCAGGCGCCCCGGTGTTGCGACCAGGATGTCCACGCCCTTCTTCAATGCGGCTGTCTGATTGGCCTGGGAAACGCCGCCGAAGACCACGGCGATGCTGAGGTCCAGGTTCTTGCCGTAGGCCAGGAAGCTTTCTTCGATCTGCAGCGCCAGTTCGCGGGTTGGCGTCAGGATCAGCGCGCGGATGGGGGCCACCGGTTTCCCCGAGGAAAAGCTTTGCGGCGCACCGGGCTTTTTACGGCGACCCCTGTGATTTCTGTCGGTTCCGTGTCCTTCCGCATCCCGGGGAGCCAATTCTCCCGGTAGTGTCATTGGAACGGAAAAAGCCGGCTGCACCAGCGGGGCTGCAGATGCCGGCTGAGCCAGCGTGGTGGCAGAGGCCGTCTGCACCAACCGGGTTGCCTGAACCGTCTGCCCCGGCTGGTTGCCTGCGGCAGGCAGCGCCGGATCGATGGAACCGGATGCGGGAACCGTTTCTGCCAGAGCGGCCAGCCTTGCCTTCTCCTGCTGTTTCTCCTGGTAGATCAGCTGCAGAATCGGAATCGCGAAAGCGGCGGTCTTGCCTGTGCCTGTCTGGGCGCAGCCCAGAAGGTCCCGGCCTTTGAGCAGGACGGGAATGGCCTGCTCCTGGATGGGCGTCGGCACTTCGTATCCTTCGCTGACCAGGGCCTGCAGGATGGGTGGAATCACGTTCAGTTCCTCGAATTTCATGGTTGCCTCATGCGGCGGCATCCGGTATCGGTCCCGGCCCCTTCATCGGCCTGTCGCCGTGGGCTGCGTGACACGTGCCGCCGTCCCTTTCTTCTTGTCATCAACATACAGCGTACAGGAAATCATGGTGAATGAAAAGGGGGGTGTGGTCGAGGACCGTCTGCTGTGACGAATCGGATACAGTGACCGGAAAATGGACATGATGTGCTTTCCGGAGTGCCCCGGGCTCAGGGAGCCATATAATTGTTTCAGTCGATGGAAAACGGGTTAATTACGATCGGCGCTGCTTTCCCGAATGAAGGCATTCACACGGGGATGCGCTTCATGAAAGAAGTCCGGGGGGAGATAAACGGAATGATGGATGGCGTGAAGGTCCTGCTGGTGGAGGACAATCCGGGCGATGTGCTCCTGATTGTCGAACAGCTTTCTGCAAAAGGATTCGGCTCCTTCGACATCAAATGCGCCGCACGGTTGTCCGAGGCATATGAACGGCTGAGAGAATGCGCATTCGATGTCATCCTGTTGGATCTCGGATTGCCGGACAGTGAGGGCAGCGAAACGGTACGGGCCATGGTGCAGAACTTTCCGGGTACGCCGATTGTTGTTCTGACCGGGTTTGAGGATGCTCAGGCCAGGTATGCCGCCATGAAGGAGGGGGCTCAGGATTTTGTGACAAAGGGGCGGGAAAGCACAGGACTGCTGCCCCGTGCCTTGCGTTATGCCATGGAAAGGCATCAGTTTGCCCGAAAGCTCCTGGAGAGCGAGGCGCTGCTGAATGAAACCCAGAGCCTTTCGAAAGCCGGTGGCTGGGTATGGGATGCAGCAAGGAATTCCATCATGTGGACGCGGGAAACCTATCTCATTCATGACCTGAATCCTGATTTGCTGCCCTGCTGGACGCTCGAACATATTGAAAACAGCCTCCCATGCTACGCTCCGGAGAACCATGAGAAAATCATGGATGCATTTGCCCGATGTGTCAGGGAGGGTGTGGCATATGATATGGAGTCCGCATTTACAAGCCTGAAAGGTCGGCACAAGTGGGTACGGATCATGGCCCACGCCATCACGGAGCGCGGGCGGATTGTCCGGGTCGTCGGAAACCTGATGGACATCACCGAGCACAGGCGCATCGAAGATGCCCTGAAGTCCAGTGAGTCCGACCTCCATGCCTTGCTTGACAGTGTGACGGAATCCCTTTTCCTAATCGAACCGGACGGCACTGTCATCGCGGCCAATGAGACAGTCGCCAGGCGACTGGGCGTCAGTCTTCAGGGATTCATTGGAAAAAACCTTTAC
>JANYKF010000313.1 GCA_025361665.1 Clostridiaceae bacterium | reverse complement strand
CCCGGCGAAGATTGCCGGGGTCGCCATGGAAGCGTTGACGGATCCGACTACAGCGGGGGTCGGCACTGTGGCGGCGGGGTTCAGGCTCGCCGGTAGGAGCGTCGTGGGCGGGGTCAATCTTGCCAGGAAGTCCCCTGCCGTCGCCAACGCCTTCGACCGGACAGGGCGATACTGGAATAAGTTTTACGATGTCAATCAGTTGTCGAACGCAAATGACATCAAAGATGCTTTTCAGCGCGGCCTTGATCTGTCCGGAAATGTCAACATCCCGAAAATGTCAAAACAGTTCGAATCATTCGGGCAACCAATGACCGCGGAGTTAGGTAACCTTCGGGCAGCATTAAAGGCAACCGAGACTGATATTCGGCGGCTTTCGGCTAAGAAGGCTGAGTACCTCAAAAAAGGATTTGACCCAAAAGGTAACGCGGTTCTTGATCTTGAAGACCTGATCGTGAAAAGTCGAGATCAACATGCGATTACTCAGGAAATGCTTCTCAAGGATTCTCGATTGGCCGTTCCTGGAAAAGGTCAAAGTTCCACATTGCTCCCAAGTCTTGCCGGTCTATCGTTTGATAAACCTGTGGCCGATCTGCTCATGAAGGAATGGAAGGCATCTTTTTCTAATTACTCCCGAAACACTATTGGTGAAAAAGTCATGGGTGGCATGAAAGATATGACAACAGAAGTCAAGAAGGCCGTCACGATCATAGATCCTGTCTTTCATGTCCGCAACTTCCTTGATGGAATTTATAAAAACATGCTGGAGAAGGTCAAAATCGGGGATTACGTCGAAGGCGCCAAACTCCGATTCAGTAAGGATCCGGCGTACAAGAAGATCCGTGAAGAGCTCTCCACGTACGGAGCGATCGGACAGTCCGGCATCACGGATGTTCAAGATAAGCAGTCTTGGTTCCGTAAGGTAATGGAGGTTGCGAATGATGCTGTTCGCGCCCCCCTGGCCGCCAAGGAGATACGAACGGGCAAGAGTACGTCCCGTGCAGCCAGCACGGTCAACGCCGTCCATCAGGATTATCGGGCGGCGATGAATCCTGACATCATCAATGCCCTGTCGAACCGTTTTGTGCCATTTGCCAAATATGAATTCCAGAACCCCGGGATGTGGATGACGCGACTCCCCCGGTACTCAGGTCGTCAGTCCGTGGTCGAGAAGGTCCAACGCAACTTCGAAGACGAGAAGAACCCCGCGAAGATTCCGATGGGCGACAGGGGTCGTTTCCGCCTTTCCGGGATAACCGGCGTCAACACATCTTTCGAGGACTTCCTCGGGACGTTCGACAAGCCGAATGGTGCTTTTGATCGGCTCGCCGAGGCCGTCAATCCTCTGGCCAAGATGTTCGGCGAACTGGCACTCAACTGGAGCCAGTTCAGGGGTCGCTACTCCAAGGACCGGGAGTCTGCACAGAGATATGCAAGTCTTCCTGATTCAGTTCTGGCGATGCTTGGGGTTCGCCGCGAAAGCAACGGTCGCCTCACGATCAATGCGGGTGTAGACAAGATGCTCGCGCCATTCAGCCGTGGCCTCGGTATGGCGACTCGCCCTGGTGATGTATGGGAAGGCAATAAGTCGTTCGCCCAGTCCATCACGGGGATTCGCCCGGTCGTTCCGCAAGAGCCGTGGATGATCAGCCAAGAGGCTACTCGTGCTCGTCAGGGTTCAACCGGATCTTTCTGGTCGTCGATGCCGTGGGCGACAAACTGGACCGCCGACCCCGAAGCCCCCCGTGGCCGTCTACAGGTCCCGGTCGGCGGGGCGACAAGACTCAGACATACCGGTGTATCCGATAAGGTGATGACGGATTGGGCTGGAGACAATAACACTGATCCGACAGTCAAAGGAATTGATCAACCCACCCTGATCAATCGTTATACGACCGACCGTTTCGATTTTGGAAATATCGGAAACGAGGAAAAGGCCCGTCAGACTCGCATCCTCGACCTCCTCAAGTTTGCCAACGAGGTCGATATGGCTATGGCCAAATCGGCCCCATTGGGATCGCAGACCATGGTGGCCAACGAGGCGAAGATCCGTAACCTCGAAAACACGGCCTATTACAAGAGTTTCCCGAAAGATCAAACAGACGCCTATAAAGCAGCAATCAGGTCCAGTGCCAGACCGCTCGATCTTTCCATGGATAAGGCTCATGCGCTGAAAGCTATCCAGGGCGGTCAGGACGAGGGTCTCGTAATCCGAAAGATCCAGGAAACTCTGAAATCATATTTCTCGTTTGTCGGCGAGCAACGTACCAATGCCATGCCCGACGGTCCCAAGAAAATCATCAGTAAACAGAAGACCGCTATGATGGGTCAAAAGATGGCCCTGAAATCGGTCGGTATCGACCTGGATGCGCAGGATAAGAATGGCAATCTGGTCAACGAGCGATACGTCAAGGAACTTAAAGATGTCACGGCGGCAGGAACTGCGCAACTCGTTCAGGAATGGAAAGATCAAATGCTTCGCGCCGGCGACAAACTGTACGACGCCTTGGCCGATGCCGAGATCAATCCGCTTACGAAACTGGAGATTCAGGGTCAGGGTATTGTCGCAAAATGGCTACACTCCAAAGATGCGATCGATATGCAGGATAACGGTCTGGGCGGCGAGGTTGAAAGTATCGCGAACGCACTCATGGAAGCCTCCCGTGTGGCCATCCAAAAGAAAAGCACAGAGCTCATGCATGAGGAGTCCAAACAGCTCGAAACCTTCTTTAAGGAGAAAACTGCCACCGCCTCCGCGATCATCAAGGAAGCCTTTGAATCCGGTTCGGTCGGCCTTACGTCCTACTTCCAGAAGCAACGCGATATCGTCAATCAGGAATCCAATGCGATCATCGCGGAGAAGTATGGCGCCCTTGGATCTGCAAGAGGGAAGGCCACCGGAGATACGCCCTTCATGGAATCCATGATGGATCTGGCCATGTCCGGGAACTTTGACGAACTGAACAAAAACCGTCAGGAGCTCACGGACGCTGGCGTTGAGATCAAGGCTTTTTTCGACATCGCCCTGGAGATCGCCAAAATCATCCAGGACCGCCTCACCAAGATCGCCACGATTGGCAATCAGGAAATCGATGCGACCTCGAAGTACAAGGCTGCTCTTGCGGGTCTGCAGGCCGACACCGCACAAACAAATCTCCGGGCGAAACAGGCGACACTGGAAGGCCCGACACTTTCCGAACAGAAATCACTTTACTCGACCCAGTTCGACGAAGAGTCGACCAAAAAGCGGGAGCAACTCTCACAGTCTCTCCAGTTCCAGCCAAAGACCGACAGTCAACTGGACCAGATGAATCTCGCCGATGCCCAGGCGTACTACGACAAAAAGGTTGCCCTCGAGGCCAACGACGCCGCCAGGGAGAAGGAGAAGACCGAAAACCTCGAAAAGATCGATCGCGATTACTGGAATGCGAAGGTCAAAAACGCCCAGGCCGGAACAGACTCCCTTGTCAGTCTGACCACGTCGCTCTATGAGCTCTCCGGCAAAAAGAGCCGGGAGATGTTCGCCCTCATGAAGGCTGCATCGATCGCAACGGCATTGGTCAAGGGATACGAGGCATGGACGAGCAACTTTGCGGCCGGTTCGAAGGTCGGCGGTATCTACACAGGATACGCCTTCGCGGCAATCTCTGCCGCCGCAACCGCTGCACAGATTGCCCTGATCATGTCTCAGAATATGGCGGAAGGTAAAGCCAAGGGTGGCCCGATCACTGGAGGATCTGGCACGAAAGACGATCGCCTGATCGCGGCCATGGGTGGTGAGTATGTCGTCCAGAAAAAGGCCGTCAGCAAGTACGGCGAAAATTTCATGAACGCCATTAACGATGGCCGCGTCGAGAGGCGCGACTTTGTGATCCCGTCCGTTCCGTCCCGCCCGGTCTCCAGCGATCGGTATTCGAACGGCGGCCTTGTTCCGGAAGGTGGCGGTTACGGTGAAACCAACGTCATCCTTGAAAACAAGACCGGGATGAAAATGAAAATGAGCGACAACGGCTCGAAGTTCGACGGCAAGAAGATGGTCAAGAGCATCATTCTTGACCTTGCCGACAACGATCCCGGGTTTGCGTCCATGCTTGGTGGAGGTAGGCGATAATGGCTGTCCCTGTTTATCCGGTCCTGACATCCGACGATCCGAACCCCGCATCCTGGAGTCCGGGAATCGAGGAAGACCCGACGCTTCGGTCGAAGAAAATGAGTGGTCTTGCCACAGCCAGGGCGCGATTTACCCGAGTCTCCCGATCGTGGGCCTACGAGTACACGATGCTCTGCCAGGCCGACAAGGAAGCGCTTGAACTCTTTGAGCGCAACCAAGTGAACTACGGGGCTGTTTCGTTTTACTGGATCAACTTCCAGGAGGCCTACGGCGCCGACGCTCGCAGGGCGAACACGACCTACCAGGCTGGTCAGATTGTTCAACCTGTGTCTCCGAATGGTCGATCATACCGATGCACGACGGGTGGCGCCACACATATGAGTGCGACTCCCTCGTGGCCCACGACGGTCAACGGTACAGTCACAGACGGAACGGTTGTCTGGACCGAGAACACGTATCGCGTCCGGTTCGTCGCACCTATCCAATTCAAGATCGGTCTCCGAATCGACCTGTGGGTCGCCAATGTTGCCGTGATCGAGGTATAGCGCATGCAACTTCCGAAATACCTAAGATTCACAAAAGACCAGATGGAAAATAGTCATCCCTGGCTCGCGATTCTGGACATCTCCGTCGACCTTGGGACTACTCCCAAGACGTACCTTCCGCTCTACGTGGTCAACAACACCGAGAACATCTCTTTCGGAACGCCGCCGCAGGAATACACGGCGTATGCCTTCTCGATCGCCATGCCGTCACAATCGTCCGAGGGAGAACTGGGAAAGACCAGCCTGATCGTCTATGACGTCGGCAAGACACTCCGGACATACATCGAAGATCTGGACGGGGCGCATGGATCGACCGTGCGGCTCAGGATCATCAACACGGAGTATCTCGCGAACGATGAATATTCCACGGGACTCCATGACTATGACGATCTGACTTTCGAGTTCGATCTGATCGATGTCACGATCGTAAATGAATCGATCACGATCGGTCTTGGCGCTCCGAACCTCATGCGGCAGTCATTCCCGCCTGGCCGGTATGTCGCAAATCACTGTGAGTGGTACGGTCGCTTCAAGGGTATCGAATGCAAATACACCGGGGCGGCGACGTGCAACGGGACCAAGGCGTCTTGCGCCGTTCTCGGAAATTCCGCGAACTTCGGCGGATTCCCGGGCCTTGATGAATCCGGATCGAGGATCGCATGAACCTGATCGAACTCATGGACAATAAGGTTTTTGTCCCGGGTGGTCGGGGACCGGTCGAATTTGACTGTTGGGGGTTCTGCCGCGAGGCCTACCGACAGTTTGGCAAGGATCTTCCCCGGGAATACGCCTCTCCCATCGATACGAAAGAACGGGCGCTTCTGGTTGGTCAATATGCCAACAGCGACGAGTTTCTGGAGATCCCCGAGGTTGAGATCCCCTGTCTTGTGACGATTGCAATTCGCCCCCCGTTCTTTTCCCACATCGGCGTGATGATCACCCCCACGACCTGTATTCACATCCTGGAGAAGGTCGGGGTTTCGACGTTCAACATTCGGACGCACATTTCCTGGAAAAACCGCATCGGGAAATTCTATCGTTTTACTGGAGATTGCAAATGACAACTGCCATGGTTCCATTTGACGGCGGCGTACAGATCAAGACCCGCTACAGTCCATTTGATCGTTTCAACGCGAAGGCCCATGTCATTCCGTTCATGAATCAGTCCATCGCGGATCTGGCGGAACTGTTGCCCTCCAGTGTGAAATTTACCTGTTCACTCAATGGCGGTCCTGTTCCCGAATCCGAGTGGGCACTGACTTTTGTCAACCCGGGTTGTTCTGTCCTTTTTATACCGATGTTGCATGGCGGTGGAGGCGGAAAGAATCCGATCGTTGGCATACTCATGATCGTCGCCGCAATCGTGATCTCCATCTACGCCCCACAGGCGGGTCTTGCCATGGCCGCGGCGGAAGGGGGGTCCGTAGCGACAGCCATTGTCGCCGCTCAGTATGCCGGATATGTCGCATTTGCTCTCGCTGTGTCTGGCGCCGCAATCCTGATGACATCCTTGTTGCCGACTATCGCACCACCCTCGGCAGAAGCAACGCCCAGTTCAATCACATCCTGGAGTCCACAGACCACACAGAAGCAGGGTGGCGCTATCCAGAAATACTACGGCCGGCACAAGGTCACCGGAAACGTGATTGGTTCGCGAATCGAAAACGTAAGCGACAAGCAGTACCTATTTGCCCTGATCAGCCTGGGGTATGGCCCTGTCTATCACATATCCGATTTCTTCATCAATGATGTCGCGGCAAATCTTCTCCATCATACCCATATCATCGCAACGAATGGGTATCTGACTCAACCGTCACTGCCGGGGTTCGACGATACGAGCGTTGATTACCCCATATCCCGCAAACTGCTTTACGACGAACCATTCCTGATGCAAACGACCGGGAATACCTTCGACAAATTGATCATCCGGCTCCTGTTTCCGCAGGGACTTGGTTTTATGAATATGGCGGGGGGGCTCGAGCAAGCATTTGTTGCAGTCGAGGTTAAAGTCAAAAGAACCGTCGACACCGAATGGGTAACCCTGAATAGCAGTAACTCCTCCTATGCCACAAACAAGACGTTCGGTTTTGAATGGATGATAAAGTACGATGGAGATAAAGACCCGACCCCCCTCCCTGGAAATCCAAATAGATACAATAGGTATAAATACACCGAAGGGAAACGCGAGTTAACCACTCATTATCGACTCGAACCAGGTTCAAACGAGAACGGCGGC
>JANYKF010000281.1 GCA_025361665.1 Clostridiaceae bacterium | reverse complement strand
CGGCACCCGGCACAATCAACCCGGTCACTTCCAGTTTCGTCAGGATGCCCAACAGAAGCATCGAAGCGAATGCGAGCAGCAGGTTTGAAAAAGGACCGGCCAGTGCCACCAGAAGCATGCCGAGGCGACGATTGCGGAAATTGCGCGGATCCACCGGCACAGGTTTCGCCCAACCGAAATGGGCGACGTACATCATCACGGACCCCAGCAAGTCAAGATGCTTGAACGGGTTCAAGGTGAGTCGTCCCATTTCCTTCGCCGTGTTGTCGCCGAACCTGTGCGCCACCCAGGCATGGCAGAACTCGTGCAGGGGCAGGGCCAGAAGGAGTATGACGGTGATGTACAGCAATTCGAACAGCTTTGTTTGATCCATTTTCTCCCTTTCAAGCATTTCATGCAATGTAAATATCCGTGATGTCCTGCATAAACAATAGGGTTTCGCGCAATGCAGGATATCCTGTGATCAAGAAAAAACACGAAGGAGGAGTGGTTCCGCGAAAACGGCGATCCCCGTCAGGACTGCGAAGAATGCCGCCACCAGCACAGCACCGGCCGCCATGTCCTTCACCTGCCGCGCTTCCTCGCAATGGTCCGTCGTCACCATGTCCACCAGCCGCTCCACTGCGGTATTCAGCAGTTCCGCCACCAGCACCGCGCCGAAGGCGAGGAAGAGGGCTGCCCAGCGAACCGTGTCAATGGAAAGGGCGATGCCTGCCGCCACCACGAGGCTCAACACCCCGGCATGAATCCGCAGGTTCCGCTCGCTTTTCAGGGATTCCACCACTCCGGTCCACGCGTTGGTGAAGCTTTGACGCAGTTTCCGGTTCTTCATCGGTCACCCCCCGGCCTGGACAAGCCCATGGCAGACAAGGCCGTTTCCTGCATGCGGGACATGCGCTGGTCTTCTTCCGGTGTTTCATGATCATGCCCCAGCAAGTGCAGCATTCCGTGGGCCGCCAGGAAGCAAAGCTCCCGGTCTTCGCCATGTCCATACGCAGCCGCCTGCTCCCGCATGCGGGGAAGGCAGATGACGATATCCCCCAAAAAAACCTCTCCCGTCTCCGGGTCGCGGTCTCCCGCCGAGAAGTTCGGGTTGCCCGAACGGTAATGAAGGGTGGGAAACGACAATACGTCGGTGACGCCCTCGTGGTTTCTGAATTGCCGGTTGAGGCTCGCCATGGTCCGGTTTCCCGCGAGAGTGATGAAAACGGAAACGGGATGCGGAAATGGGGAAACCAGCAGGCACTGCGCAGCAGCCCTCCGAATCAGGAACCGCCAGGATTCGGGAACTGCAACGGTTCGCTGGATGTTCCGCACGGTCACATGAACGCGGGAAAACTCACATGCCTTCTTCGAACAACCTTTTGTCGTCATCCTTCCCACCCCCCTCTGCAGGCGCCTGCGGGAAAGCCTGGGTGAAATTTAGCGGATCGATTTGAGGGGGTGCCTGAGGCGTTGTCTGAGGCGGTTCCGCCTGGCGGGCGTATATCTGGTTGTCAATCGCGGACAGCGAATCTTTCCGTTCAATTTCCGGATATACCTGGCGCTCGTGGAAGGCGCCTCCAAGCACCTGAAGAAACGCATCCGCGATCAGGCTGAGATCGCGCAGGGTCAGGTCGCAGCGACCCAGCTGGCCGTCATCGAGCTTGTCCCGGATGATTTTCCGCACCATCCCCTCGATCTTGCCCTGCGTCTTGTCCTGCATGGATCGAACGGCAGCTTCGATGGAGTCTGCCAGGAGCACCACCGCGGATTCTCTCGAATCGGGCACCGGCCCGTCATACCGGAACGTATCCCGGTCCACTTCCGTATCCTTGTCCAGTTGGGTGGCCTTGTAATAGAAGTAGGCGACCAGCGTGGTGCCGTGATGCTGGACGATGATGTCCCGAATGGCCTTCGGAAGACGGAATTTCACCGCCATCTCGTCCCCGTCGCGCGTGTGGGAGGTGATGACCAGCGTGCTCAGGTTTGGGGTGAGCCGTTCGTGCGGATTGTCGGCCATCTGGTTTTCCTTGAAGAAATTGGGTCTCTTCAGTTTCCCGACATCGTGGAAGTAGGCGCCAACCCTTGCCAGGAGGGCATTTCCGCCGATGCTCCG
>JANYKF010000279.1 GCA_025361665.1 Clostridiaceae bacterium | reverse complement strand
CCTTCCGTTGGATCGGTCTGCTCTGTTCTCTGCCCGGAAGCTCAGCACCAGTCCGTTGCCCGACTCGCACCTTCCGGTGGGGACATCCCAGATGAAAAGGATGGCTTTCGCAATCCAGATATGCGACCTCAGGTCGCACTCAATCACATTATAACAGATTGCCCCTCTATTCGAGAAACACTGTACCAGTAGATAGTTCTCTTATTTCATCATATTATTTCATCCATTTTGTATCGCCATCTGAAGATAACAGGGTCCTGGTTTAATTCATCAATGTATTGCAGTAAGCGCTCCTTCAGCTCATCCTTGCTTGAAGCACGAAGCCCCCGCAGAAACGCCCTTGTCAGTTTACTGAAGAACATCTCGATTAGGTTTAGCCAGGATCCATGTTTGGGGGTGAAAACAAATTCGTAACGATTCGGGCGGGTTTCGAGGTATTTCATCGTTTCTTTTGATGCATGTGCCGAGTGATTGTCAAGTATCAATCGAATTTTCTCCGCACCTCCATAGCGCTTATCAAGAACCTTGAGGAATTCTATGAAATCAACGCTTTTGTGTGTGTCATGTATTATGGCGGAAATCTCTCCGGTGATTAAGTTAATTCCTGCGAGGAGTGATTGTGTTCCGTGCCGTACATATTCATAATCCCGTCCTATGCTGTTATGTCTGTATGGTTCTGGCCGTAAATCCTCAACTGTGTTCCCAATAGCTTGTATCCCGGGTTTCTCATCATATGATATTGTAACTTTCTTGTTTTCTTCAGGTTTCATGCCATTTTCCAACACTACCTTGATTTCTTTGTATACACAGAGAACATTCTGCATTTTGACTTCAAACTGACTGTCTCGTTTTTCCAGATAGTATGATATTTTATGAGGTTTGATTTCCGTATCATTGAGTATGGACCACAGTTTTGAACGAGCCAACCGCCTAAGATTCGGGAACCCTTTCCCAATCGCATTTTCATGGATGTGGTCAAGTAGGAGCGTGTATGTCCAGGTGGGTTGACTATAGCCAAAAACCTTTGGTTCTTCACATGCGAGGTATACAATCCAGGCTTTCTCTTCCTGGTTTATCTCTATCGGGGCACCGCTTCGGGCCAAATCATCAAGTGCTGCCGCTGCACCGAAGGATAGGCATTTTTCAATCGTCTTCCGGACCGTATTCGTATCTATGCGAAGTTCCTTGACAATTTCAAAATCTCTTGTTCCAGAATGACTCATCAATAGTATTTTTGATCGCAGGACCCGTCTTGCCTCATCTGCCCTTGAACGACTGGTCAGTGTCAACATTTGAAGGTCTTCATTTGATAATTGTATTTTAGTTCTCAAGCTTGTCTTTGGCAATTTTACCACCCCTCCACGATCATACCGCATCGGGATAAAAAGTGAAATATTATTTCTTATTAAAAGAACGTTCTGTTGGTAAATAGTTTTCGTCCGGCACTATTGGTCAATTATACTCCGGTGTTGACAGACACTGGAGATTCCGGACTGCTTGAGTCGTCATTGCGGAGATAACTGAGCCATCGTCCCGGAAATGGGGGTGTGGACGCTCCTGGAAGAAATGTGATGAAGATGCCCGCCGGTTCCACCCTGCCGCGGAACAATTGAAGACCGGCACTCTGATTGAATCCGAGCACGGCAGTGCTGCTGAACAATCAGACAGCACCACATCCTTGTCAGGTCAGGCATGATCCGGCAGTTTCCCTCAGCGCATCCGTGACGACATCAAGATCTTCCCGGTTCACGCCGTGGTGGGTGACGAACCGGCCCCAACCCCCATCCAGGCCATTGATTTTGATGCCTTTCATCCGCATTAGTTCAGGCAATGCAGCCAACTGTTCCGCCGGGCGATCCAGCCTGAAAAAAACCATGTTGATCTGCACGGCATCCAGATCTACCAACATGCCGGGGATTTCAGATAATCTGCAGGCCAGATACCTGGCATTGGCATGATCTTCAGACAGACGCAAGGTCATGTCCCGAAGTGCGATCATCCCGGCCGCAGCGAGAAACCCTGCCTGCCGCATGCCTCCGCCCAGCATCTTGCGGTTTTTCCGCGACCGCAGGATGAATTCCCGCGTCCCGGCCAAAACAGAGCCCACCGGCGCGCACAGGCCTTTTGAAAGGCAGCACATGACCGAATCGCAGTGCCGCGCCAGTTCCCCGGCCGAAACGCCCAGCGCGACGGACGCGTTGAAAAAGCGCGCGCCATCCACATGAACCCTGATTCCCCGTGATTGCGCCATCGCATATATTTCCGCCATCGTTTCCAAAGGGACCACACGCCCGTTTGACAAGGCGTTTTCCAGCAATATCAAGGTGGTGGGCGGTTCATGGATATCATCGGAACGAATGGCGGCGGCGACCTGCGCCACGGTGTACAACCCATTGTCAAATGGGATTGTGCGCAGGGATACGCTTGAAAGCACGGCGGCGGCACCCACTTCATGGACAAATACATGGCTGATTTCGCCGGCAATCGCCTCGTCTCCCCGGCGGGTGTGGGACATCACGGCCAACTGGTTTCCCATGGTGCCGCTTGGAACAAACAAGGCGGCTTCCTTGCCCAGCATCTCTGCCGCAAGCCGCTCCAGCTCATTGACGGTGGGGTCATCCCCGTATACGTCATCCCCTACCTCCGCCTCGAACATGGCTTGCCGCATTTCCTGCGTAGGCAGGGTTACCGTGTCGCTTCGCAGATCAATCCATTGCTTCATTTTCTTCTCCTGCTTTACCTTGCTGCCACAATTTGTCGACCTGATGAATCAAGCTTTGCCCTTCATCCTCTTCAGAACGTGAACGTATCCGGATGGGCACCGTGATGCTGATCAAGGTTCATCGCATTGATGGCGGCCATGTCTGTGGGCGTCAGCGCAAAATCGAACAGATCGGCATTCGCGATAATCCGTTCCTTGTGAATGGACTTTGGAATCACGACGAGATCCCGCTGCAAATGCCATCGCAGGATGACCTGTGCGGCCGTTTTGCCGTATGCCCTGCCAATTGCGGACAGTTCCGCGTCATCCGTCAAATTCCCCTCCCGGCCGCCACCCAATGGGCTCCAGGATTCGAACACGATTCCCAGTTTGTCACAATATGCTTTCAGTTCCATTTGGGAAAGGCGGGGATGGCATTCCACCTGGTTGACCGCCGGAACAATCGTCGCTGCCTGCATCAGGTCGTCCAAGTGATGCGGCATGAAGTTGCTCACTCCGATGGCGCGGATGCTTCCTTCCTTGCAGAGCTGTTCCATGATGAACCAGGATTCCTTGTACTTCTGCTTTACCGGCCAATGGATCAGATAAAGATCAACATAATCGGTCCCCAACCGCTTGAGGCTTTCCTTGAATGCTTCCCGCTGACGGCTCGCACGCATATCGTCATTCCACAGCTTTGTCGTCAGAAAGATATCCTTTCGGGCAAGGCCGCTCTCTCTCATGCCACGCCCAACACCTTCCTCGTTGCCGTATACGGCTGCAGTGTCGATATGGCGGTAGCCCGCCTCCAGGGCCCAGCGGACACTCTTGATCGTCTCGTCTCCGTCTTTCGCACGGAAAACGCCCAACCCAAGCCTGGGTATCTTCACCCCGTTATTCAGGGTGATGGTGCTTTGCAACGTCAATTCCATCATGTGTTCCTCCTTGATTTTCATCTTGACGGGAATGTACTTCTGATTCCCGCGATGACCTTGCCCCTGCCTGAAAACCCTTGTTCACTGCCAGACAAGTTGTCACGAAGATGTCCGACCCATCAGAACGTCTGCAAATACAAGAAAATCCCGAATATCATTGGCCAGGGAATCATCAGCATCCTGCCAAGTATAACAGAAACCGGGGAAGAGCGGACACAGCTCATGGCGCCTGTTGTGTTCCACCGGCATCAGGGCCGGCAAATCAAGCCAGTCTGGGTGTGTGCAGATGTTTTCCGCCACATGCCGCATATATCCATGAAACTGTTGTTGGGATTCCTCCGAAACAAACACAAGGGGAACGGGGATGAACTCCGGAATGGTTTCGAACCACCGGTATGCAATGCGATGGGCAAGACTGTCAAAGTATGCTTTCATAACCAAAACCTCGTTGGAATCGTGCAAACACCGCATCGGCCATCCATGGGCCTGTCATTTGAGGAACTCGTCCCGCTTGGGGCTGAACACATCTACAAGTTTGCCTGCCGTCAACGCCGTTACGCAATGGACCGAATTGGCCGGCATATAAAGGCTGTCGCCCGGATTGACCGTTGCTGTTTCCCCATCGATGGTGAACGTGAAGCATCCCGCCACGACATAGGTGACCTGATAATGCGGATGGGCATGCGTTTTGCCTTGTGCGCCCTCTTTGAACGCAAACTCGCACATCATGAGTTCATCGGACCAGGCCAGAACCTTCCGGGTCACACCCGGATCACATTGAGTTTCCTGGGAATCGGCGCCAAAAACAAACATATTGTCCTCCTTCAGCGGGAACTTGTGGTTTGGAACGTCAGGAATACCTTTTGATCCCTTTGCACCCGAACCGTTTTTCTCACTTCTCCATATCGAATGACGAGACTCCCGTCACCGCCGCCACAGACCATAACCTCAATCGTATCAGGATCCCACTTCACATCCACCCGGTGTCCGCCTTGCGCGATGAACCCCATATATTCACCTTGACGGAAATCAGAAGGAATGGCAGGCAATATATGGATTTCCCCCGCATGGGATTGAAGCAGCATTTCCGCCACACCTGCTGTGAATCCTGTATTTCCATCCAATTCGTAAATGCCGCCGGTTATCGAGGTAGTCGGTCCTTCATGGGTTATCATCATGTTCGCACGGCTTAAGAAGGTTATCATCGGTCTGATAAAATCCATGGCCGCTTCCCCATCCAGCAGGCGCGCATGGTAGAGGATCAGCAGCGCCCCCGCCCAATTGGCCAGCACGATGTCTTTGGCATTCTCACCAAGCCTTCGGCTGATGGATGTGCGTACAGCCGAGGCAAGGACTTGCGACTGCTCCGGAAGAATCAGGTTGAAAGGGTGCAGTGCCAGCAGGTGGCTTGTGTGACGATGGTCAGGCAATGCCTCTTCAAAATCCGCATTCCACTCCTGAAGCTGTCCATGACGACCGATCTTGAAATCCGGAAGACGAGTCAGCACAGTCTTCAGGGTTTGAACAAAAGCATCTTCGCACGCCAATATTTCTGCGCTTTTGATTACCGCCTGAAAAACTACCTTTGTCACAACGGTATCGATGGTGGCACCCGTCGTGATCGTATGGGCTTTCCCGTCTACCAAGTAGGCGTTTTCAGGGGAATAGGACGGATTCGTCACCAACTCGCCGGTTTCCGGATTCTCAGAAAGAATGGATACCAGAAATTGGGCGGCACCATGTAAAACACCATAAAACTCTTTCAGGAACGCATGATCTTCCGTGTACAGATAGTGACTCCAGATGTGGGAGGCGACCCAACCACCGCCGGTTACGTGGAAGGCCCATCCATGTCCGTCCCAGCCGGGAGCAGCCCAGCCGCGGGCATTGGAAACCGTGTGGGCAACCCATCCGGGACTTCCGTACAGCTGCTGCGCAATCATTTGCCCATTCGGCATCAGCGCATCCCTGATCCAGGCAAATAATGGTTTTGAACAGTCTGAAAGTCCGGTCACTTCCGCCGGGTAGTAATTCATCTGCGTATTGATGTCAAGGTGCATGTCATCTGTCCAGGCCATCCGGCAGGCCCGGTCATCGTTCCAAACGCCCTGCAGTGCTGCGGGCAGCAACGAATCCGGACGCGAGGAGTTCAGCAGCAGGTAACGGCCATATTGGAAAAACAACGCCACCAGTGCTTGATCGGAGGGGTCTTTTTCATAGGCGGCAATCCGCCGGTCAGTAGGCAATGTGCTGGATTTTCCGGAAGGCAAGGTCAAAGTGCACCGGTTCATCCAGTCAGCGTGTTCCGCAGTATGTGCGGCGAGGATTGCGTCCCACGACATGGATTGCACTTTGTCCAGTCGCGCCAGACACTGCCCATCCGGATCCGGATGGAACATGTCCGTCCCGGCAGTCAGGCAGATCACCAGGCTGGTCGCCCGATCAACCAGCACGCCCTTTCGTGACCACGAAAGCATGCCGTCGGTTTCCATGCGCAGGCGCATGGTGTAGGAAACTCCGTGCAGGCCGTCGCTATGAATGTTTTCCAATGCCCTGCCTTTGACGACCAAGTCTTTTCCAACCCATTCCGTTTTTGACGGTTGGCTCCAGCCTTCAACCCAGATACGCAATTGGGGAAGCCTTGCCCCTGCCTGGCCGGATAACCTGACACACATGACCTTGTGTGGATTCGAGAGAAAACTCTCCCTCCTGACTGCCCCGGTTTCATAGGTCAGCGTATCTGTCGCCACGCCGGTCACCAAATCCAATTCTCTCAATCCGTGGAGAGGTTCCTGGCAAATTCCCGCAAGAAGGCGTCCCATCGGCACCTGTGTGCCATAATTCTCCTTGATGCCGCAACATTGATCCAACAGGATTTCCGCCTCTTCAACGTTTTGCCGCATCAGCAGCATCCTGGCTTGACGCATATCCTCCCCGGCATGGTCCGCAAGATATTTCTCTTGCGGCGCACCTGACCAGCAGGTATTCTCCGACAAGTCAAAACGGCCTTCCGCACCACCATATGCCATGGCGCCCATATGCCCGTTGCCAAGCGGCAGGGCTTGTGTCCATTCGTTTGCAGGGGTATCATACCAAAGTTTCAACATACGCTGCCAGATTTCACTTCCAATCCGAGAATTTCCTCAATCAGGGCCACCGCATCTGCGATGGCTTTGGTGCAGACTGTATCGAACAACCCTTTTTCTCGGATGATGGCCAGCTCTTCCGGTTTCGTGAGATCGTAACGAAGGATGTTCCGGCAGATAATGGAACCATTCAGGAGTTCGAAGCGGCTTTCAAATTGTTTCGTTGTTTCATAGGCATGCGTTTTGGTGGTATTGTCGCCTTCCACACTATGACCGATTTTCAAGCCGATGGCCATGATGGCGCCTGTGACTGCGCCGCAGACTTCAGCACGGCGCATGCCGCCGCCGAAACCCGTGGC
>JANYKF010000275.1 GCA_025361665.1 Clostridiaceae bacterium | reverse complement strand
GACATGGCGGCAGATGAACTCGCTGGAACATCCGGACTTTTCCTCGACGACCCGGGGCATCGACGTGACGACATGCTACGGCGTGCATTTCGATCCCTTCGACAGGCGCCTCATGGCAATCTCCTACACGGACATCGGGCTCATGCACTCCCGGGATGGCGGAAAGTCGTGGAGACACAGCCTGGCCGGCGTTCCCCGCGACTGGATCAACACGTGCTACTGGCTGGTTTTCGATCCGGAGGTCAAGGGTCGCGTATGGTCGATATGGGCCTACTCTCATGATTTGCCCCGATTCAAGATGTTCAGGAACTGTTATTTCGAGTCATCTCCCGGAGGGATCTGCCGATCGGATGACGGCATGGAGACATGGCGGGCGGATACCGAAGGAATGCCCGCGCGCTGTTCGCCCGTCCACATCGTGCTTGATCCGGGCAGCCCCGCCGGGAACCGCACGCTGTACGTGGCAGTGATGGGAGGGGGTGTCAGCAAATCCCACGACGACGGCCGCACATGGCAGCCTGTGAACAGAGGGCTGTCCGCGAATCTGAATGCCTGGCGGCTTGCGCTTCTGCCGGATGGGACGCTTTATCTGCTGTTGTTCAGCGGGTATCGGGATGGGAAGACGATAGACGGACAGATTTTCAAATCCGGTGATGGCGCGGAAAACTGGCGGGAAATCACCATGCCGGAAGACGCCAACGCACCCTGCGACCTGCAGTTCGATCCATCCGACCCGATGCGGATGTATCTCGCATGCTGGCCCCGCTCCGGTGTGGACGCTGGTCCCAGAGGCGGGCTCTTCCGCACGGAGGATGGAGGGGAAAGCTGGAAGCGCATCCGGGCGAGCGATGTTTACGCATACGCCGTGGCAGTGCATCCCGACAAACCATCGACAGTGTTTTATGCCTCTTTCGATGGTTCGGTGAGCCGTTCGGATGACCGGGGAGAGACCTGGCGACGCCTCGCGGGATATGACTTCAAGTGGGGCCACAGGCCCATCGTCGATCCGGATGACGGGGAAATGCTTTATGTCACGACCTTTGGCAGCAGTGTCTGGCATGGTCCCGCTCAGTGAACGATCGGCAGGATAATCCTCGCCACGGTGCCCCGCTGTTCCTGGCTTTCAAGCTCAAGACCGTATTCCATGCCGTAGTTCAGGCGTATGCGCTGCTGAACGTTCATGAGGCCTATGCCGCCGTCATAATCGTCCTCCTGCAGTCTTCGCGCCAGCATGGTGCGGACTTCCCCAAGTTTCTCCTGGGACAGGCCCCGACCGTTGTCCTCCACCTCGATGATGACCCTGTCCATCCTTTGAAATGCCCTGATCTCGATATGACCTCCTGTTCCGGTTTTTCGAATGGCATGGACCAGCACGTTTTCAACCAGTGGCTGGATGATGAGTTTTATGGTCCTGAAATCCCGCACGCCGGGGTCCACCGAGATGCCGAAGCTGAAACCGTCGTGATAGCGAATCCTGTTGATGATGAGATAACTGCGGGCATGTTCCACTTCATCTTCAATACTGAGGATCTCCTTGCCCTTGTTCAGGCCCAGCCGGAAGAATTTGGCGAGGGAAGTGGCCATTTCCGCAATTTCCCGGTTGCCGCCGCTCAGGGCCATCCAATTGATGGTATCCAGGGAGTTGTAGAGAAAATGCGGGTTGATCTGGTATTCCAATATTCGGAATTCCATGTTTCGCTTTTGCCGATGTTCATCTTCCATGCTGTCAAGCAGGCTGCCAATCTGTCCGGCCATGCTGTTGAAACCCTCCTGCAGGTTGCCCAGTTCATCCGAACGGTCTACCGTGGAGCGTGCCGTCAGGTTCCCTCCTCCAAACTGCTTCATGATCTTCTCAAGATTGACCACGGGCTTCGCGAAGGATCTGGCAAAAAGCCAGGCCAATGACAAGGCGACGACCAGAAAGAATGCCGTGACGATAATCGTCCACTGCTTCACTTCACTCGACGCACTCTGAATGAGGCTGTACGGGATGGCTTGCACAAGGAGCCAGCCTGATTGGGCGTCGCGGTTGTATAGGTAGAGGATCGGCTTGCTGCCGCCATTCAAAGTGAAGCTGCCCTGATCATCCTTCCCGATCATGCCGGCGATATCGGCCGGCAGGGAAGTGGTCACCCGCTCCTGACCCAGCGTTGTGCAGAGTATGATTCCGTTGATGTCAGCCAGCATGGCATAAATGTCATCACCACCGGTGGTCCGCTTGAGAATATCAGAAAGGCGGCTGTATTGCACTTGCGTGATGGAAAGCCCGACATCCTGATCGTTTGCATTCCGAATGCTGTAGAGCCGCTTCACCGCGTACAGGTTCGCGGGAGCGTCATCCGACACGCCGAATATGTTGACCTTCGACGGTATCCATATGCTCTCTCCCTTGCTGACGGCGATTTCGCGCTTGTTCGTGAGCCTTTCAAGCACTTCGTCGTTGGTCCGTTCCGATTCGCTTTTTGAATA
>JANYKF010000225.1 GCA_025361665.1 Clostridiaceae bacterium | reverse complement strand
GGACAATCAGGAAAGCCCGATAGCGCCAATCCTTTTTCGCAGCTTTATCGACAGCATCGGCAGCAATGCCGCCTCCATGATCTGGATTGCCAAGGACGACGGAACGCTGGTTATGGCTTCCGATGTGCCGTCCTACATGACGGGACGGATGGCGAATCTCGGTGACGGTCATTACCGTTTGCAGGATCCGCAGCAGTATACCCTGCCTGCCGGTTCCGCGGGAGATTACCTGAAGGGCGATTTTTACGGCTTGTTCAAGGGATCGGGCATTGAATGGCTGACCGTGCGCATCCCGTTCGCCTTTGAAAAGATGCCGCCCTATGGGATGAATCTGAAGGGTGTCGTGTTGCTTCACGCGAAAATACAAGAGATACAGGCAGCCCGCAATACCACCATCCGCTTGTTTGGGCTTTCTTCAGCTGCGGGCATCCTGGTTTCCCTGCTGCTGGGTTTCTTTTTTTCCCGTCAGCTGTCCAGTCCTTTGAGACAGATGAGCCAGGCCGCGAGACGCATTGCAGCCGGACAGTTTTCCGAACGCCTCGCGGTCCGGACCCAGGATGAGTTCGGGCAGTTGGCAAGCAGTTTCAACGGCATGGTGGATGCGCTCTCCCATCTGGAGGAAATCCGGCGCGATTTTGTCAGCAACGTCTCCCATGAGCTTCGCACCCCTTTGACATCCATCAAGGGGTTTGTCGATGGAATCCTCGATGGCACGGTACCGGCGGAACGCCAGCAGGACTACCTGCGCATTGTCCGTGACGAAGCGAACCGGATGAACCGCATGGTCAATGATCTGCTGGATTTGACGAAGATGGAAGCCGGAAGCGTGACCCTGGCACCCATTGTGTTCGATTTGTGTGAATTGGTGCGCATCTGCGTCATCTCGCAGCAGCAGGCGCTCATCGACAAGAATCTTGAATTCGAGGCGGAATTCCAGCATGAGCGGATGTTCATCCGGGCTGACCGCGATGCGGTTCAGCGGTTGCTTCTGAATCTGATGCAGAATGCGATCAAGTTCACGCCGGATACCGGCACGATCCGTGTGGCCATCCGGACAGCACGGGACAAAACCGAGATTTCCGTCAGCGATTCGGGAATCGGCATATCACCGGATGAATTGCCTTTTGTTTTCGACCGGTTCTATAAAACGGACAAATCAAGGAGCTCCGACAGGTCCGGTGTCGGCATCGGGCTTGCCATCGTCCGGAGCATCATCCTGGCGCATCATGAGGACATTCGCGTGGAAAGCGCTCTGAATGCCGGAACCACGTTTGCCTTCACGATGCCGACAGAGCCGGATCCGCAGCCGGAACTCATTTTTTCCTCCTATGAGTCCTGATGAATGATTGGTATGATAAGTCGAAAATCGACTTTTTGCACGAGAATCAAACTTGCACGCAGAATTCACAGTCTGTTCACACCCGCGTCAAAAGTGTTCTGTATAATCAGATCCTGAGAGGGTTAAATATCCTCCGCAAAAACGGATCATCAGGATAAAGGAGCGTGAGTCGCATGACGGATTTGAACAGGGAAGACACGAATGCAGCCGATGCCGCAGGTGTGGCGGATTTGGATAACAAGAGAGAAATGGACATTCAGTCGGTTCAGGGCCCGCAGGCACCACCGATTGTCATGCCGTATGCCATGAATGCACAGCCTCCTTATCCGTCCCCTTATCAGCATGGACAACCCCAGTATCATCCAGTCCCACCTCAGCATTATCCTGTCGGGGGGCCAGGTTATTATGCGGCCCCTTACGCGCAGCATCCGCAGGGCTCATACCCCGTCCAAATGCCGAACGGCTTTCAGGGCAACCCGACAACCGCGTATCAAGGCAACCCGATGGGTGGATTTCAAAACATTCCGCCATCCGGTGCATATGCAAATCATCCTTCAGGACCATTCGCCGCAGGTCAGCCAGTCATGCCCGGTGCACCGCTGGGCGGCTCAAATCCCCAAAGAGGCGGAACCAATGCGAATGCGGAACAGTATGAAGATTTGAAGACGGCCCCGTTTTACAACGAACACTACAAAAAGCCTGGAAAAGGCCGGATGAAGGGCTTGCTTGCGCCATTGATCGTTGTCGGCCTTCTTTGTTCCATTCTGGGTGGCGCCATCACGGGAGCAGGGTTCCTGTTCTTCGCACCGGCATCCCGGCAGGTGTCGACAGGCCAGACAACCACTATCGGGGACGCAACGGTCCGCAAGATCGAAATTGTGGACAAGACAAGTTCTCCGGTCACGGCCATCGCTGAAAAAGCAGGACCGTCCGTTGTCGGCATCAACGTCGAATTCACTTACAATGATTCCTTTTTCGGCACGCAGGATGGCGGGGGACAGGGTTCTGGAATCATCATCAGTTCCGACGGGTACATCCTGACGAACAACCATGTTGTGGAAGCTGCTTCCAGCACCGGAACCGCCAACAGCCACGCCACGAGCAAAGGGAAAATCACAGTCATTCTTCCAAATCAGAAAGACAAGCCATATCTCGCAACCATTGTGGGAATGGATGCCAAATCCGACATCGCCATCATCAAAATCGACGCAGCCAATCTGACGGCCGCGGAGATTGGCGACTCGGATGCGCTGAAGGTCGGAGAGATGGCGGTTGCCATCGGGAACCCTGCCGGGCTTGAATATATGGGTTCTGTCACAGCTGGCATCATCAGCGGTCTGAACCGGGAAGTGGATACCGGGGACGGCAAGATGATCCGCCTCATCCAGACCGATGCGGCCATCAGCCCCGGCAACAGCGGCGGTGCGCTCCTGAATTCGAAAGGCCAGGTTGTGGGGGTAAATTCCTCCAAAATCGGCGGAACCAGTTACGAAGGACTGGGGTTCGCCATCCCCATCAAGGATGCAATGCTCATTGCCAACACCCTGATGAAAGACGGGTTTGTCACACGGCCCCAGATAGGCGTTTCAATCGACAACACCTACACGCCCGACGTGGCGAAAACAAACAAGACGCCGGAAGGCGTTCTCGTTGGAGAAGTGATGCCCCTCAGCAGTGCGGATAAGGGCGGGGTGAAAGCCGGCGACATCATCACGAAGTTCAATGAGGTCCGCGTCAACAGTTTTGATGAACTGGAAGTGCAGAAGAATCTTCATAAGCCTAGTGACAAGGTGACACTCGAAGTCTTTCGCGTTCCGTCCGGAGGAACGGCTGACAAAGGCGAATACCTGACATTGAACCTGGTATTGGGTTCCACGGCCGACAAGCAGCAGTAGTCAAGACAAGCGGCAGTGTTCAATCTGGAGCCGATCCTCGTCAGTGAGATGTTTCGCCATGGTAATCCACCATCCTGTATCCCGCAAAGATACACCTTCGTATGCCCATTGAAGTTGTCTGACTAAACGTGCATTTCCCCCTCGGGGGGAATGCCAGTAGGGGATCAGTATTTGAACAACTGAATGCGACGGGATAACTTGTAAGATTGATTCTCGTCCAAAAAGTCTATATTCGACTTTTTCATGCTTGCAGGCAGGATGAATGCCATGCTATACTGTGACCGTACAGAGCGCATCACCGGTGTGCGCGTGGTTTCTTTTACCGGAAGGCAGGCCGAAGTGGTGGAATGGCAGACGCTATGGACTCAAAATCCATTGTTCGAAAGGACGTGCGGGTTCGAGTCCCGCCTTCGGCACCAAAATATGGAAACCCGCAATCCCTTACAGGATGCGGGTTTCTCGATGTTTAATCACAAACTGTGAACCAGAATATTGATTCTGGTGTAAAAACTCACTTTTGTGAGTTTTTATGCAGGATGTCTCTGACATCCTGCATGTTGAAGGCACATTTTGTGCCTTCAACACACCAAATCATGTGATTCGGTGCCATCCGGCGGCATTTGCCGCCGGATGCATGCAAGT
>JANYKF010000224.1 GCA_025361665.1 Clostridiaceae bacterium | reverse complement strand
GGACCTGCCTGGGAGCAGGCGGCCAGAGCTTTGACCCTTCTCGAGCAGGCTGCCGCCTCAAACAATCAAACATACGCTGACGGAACTTCTGTTCTGAATCGGTTGAGCTTGCTGCAGCAGGAACTTTCCTATTATTCCTACTCCTATGTTCAGGCCGGAAAACCCTATCCGCGTCTGTTCCCAGGTGAGGCCCTGCGACGGCAGTCGGCACATCGGGATGAAGTGACGGCTTCGCTGAATGAAATCTCTGTTCTCTCAGGAGAGGCCGAGATGATATTCCAGTCGCTTGCTGATCGGGGCGGGGAATCATCCGCGCTGGCCGGTCGGTTTGCCTATGAAGCGGCGAATTATCGTTGCCTGGCCGAAGATTATCTGACCCTGTTCCATATGATCGACCTGGCCCGACAATATGAAGAATCCGGACAGATTACTTTGGCCACCAGGATCAAGGAGCTGGCAGGTGAGAGAAAAAGATCCCGGATTAGTCTCATGTTCTTGCTGGAAAGAACGAAAGAATCTTTTCTTCTGGCCAGCCATATGCGCAACCAGACGATTTTCATGCAGTATTTCGCCGATCTGGAGAGTTATCTCGCCAATCACGCACTGCCGGACATCAAACTGGATTTTTTTGACAACACTCATTTTGCAAGCCAGGCTTTCTGGAACCTGCGCTGATCGAGTTGCGCCGAGGCTTGGATTCTCGGCTGGATCCTCACGGTATGCGCGTCATGGAAGGAGATGATGGGATATGCTGAGAGCGGGATTTTCGCGTCTGGAAATCACGCCGCCGCTGGGTGTTACCCTAGAGGGATATTATCATGAACGCAGGGCGGAGGGGATTCTCGACCCTTTGCTGGCCACAGCCGTGGCTTTCCGCGATGACAATCAAACGGCAGTGGCAATCAGTGTGGATTTGATTGGTATCAGTCAGGAGATATGCGACACCTGCAGGCAGGTTGCCGCACGGCGCAACAACCTGCCTGTTCAGGCGATTCTGATTGCCTGCACCCACACCCATCAGGGTCCGGTTGTTAGTGGCGGCCTGTACAATCAAGATCCCGTATACAATGATGTTTTGTTCCGCAGGATATCCGATGCGGTCGCACTGGCGCTGGTGGATCTGCAGCCGGCGTCCGTCAGCATTGGCCGAAACAGCCTGAAGAATGTCTCATTCATCCGGCGTTTTTTGATGAGGGATGGCACCATACGAACCAATCCCGGCATGCGCAACCCGCAAATAGACCATCCGGTCGGCTGTCCCGATGAAGAGGTCCAGGTGGTCAGGATCAACCGAGGCGACGCTCCGGAAATCCTGATCGTCAATTTTCAGGTTCATCCCGATGTGGTTGGCGGCAGTTTTATCTCGGCGGACTATCCGAAATTTGTGCGGGACACCCTGGAGAATGCGTTAGGCCGGGTGCACTGCGTCTATTTCAACGGCGCACAGGGGGACACCAACCACATCAATGTCAACGCACCGGAATGGGACGGGAACAATGGCTATGAGCACGCCAAGCATATGGGACGAGCCATAGCGGGCGCCGTGCTGCAAATCTACGGCAAAACGGAAGCAGTCACCGGTGAACAGGTCGGTTTCCGTCAGCTGAATATCGACGTGCCCTCCAATCGCGCTCCGGCACACAACATTAAACAGGCGGAACAGGTTATCCTGCTTCATGAGGAAGGCCGGGATGGTGAACTGCCGGAAAGCGGCATGGGTGCCGTCACCCTGATCGCTGAGGCGTACAGGATGAAACAATTGGAAAACGGCCCGGATTTTTTCACGCTCTGCATGCCAGCCATCCGATTCGGCGATGTCGTGATCACCGGCGCCCCGGGAGAACCTTTTACGGAAATCGGCCGTGCCGTCAAGGCGATATCACCCTTTGCCATGACAATTTACTGCTGCTGTGCAAATGGCTGTGAAGCATATTTCCCGACCCGCGACGCATTTGCCGAAGGCGGGTATGAAGCACGCAGTTCGAAATTCAAATCTGGCATTGGCGAAGCCATCATTCAGGGCGGCGGTAAAGTGATGGAGGATTTATTTGCTTCACCATGACCCGGGTGTAGCATGGAAAGATGAATGTCCGGGAAATGGCGGGTAGACCCTAGATGCTTCGCCCCGAACACCAGGAAGCCACGAAAATGCGTATTGATGCAAGGTACAACACTGATTCTGGTGTAAAAACTCACTTTTGTGAGTTTTTATGCAGGATGTCTCTGACATCCTGCATGTTGAAGGCACATTCTGTGCCTTCAACACACCAAATCACGTGATTCGGTGCCATCCGGCGGCATTTGCCGCCGGATGCATGCAAGT
>JANYKF010000222.1 GCA_025361665.1 Clostridiaceae bacterium | reverse complement strand
ATTCAAAACGAGAAATTTGCGTTCGATTTCGGTTCCCATTCGAACATTTCCTCCGTGCAGGTTCTAGAACAATCAGAGTCCGGTTCAGGAAGAGTTGCCAGCCCGGTTCAGGAAGAGTTGCCAGCCCGGTTCAGGAAGAGTTACCAGCCCGGTTCAGGAAAAATCCCGGGTCCGGTTCAGGAAAAATCCCAGGTCCGGTTCAGGAAAAATCCCAGGTCCGGTTCAGGAAAAATCCCGGGTCCGATAAACTCCGGTCCGCAATTCGTCAATATATTCCGAAAGATGCGGCATGCCGCTATTCATGGCAAGACGGACGGCTTCCTCGACATCGTAGGGTGTGCGAGCCAAGGTGATGGAAAAAGGGGCGGCGGTTTTGGAACCGTATGTACCCTCCAGGATGGCATAGGAGGCCTGCGGGATTTCAAGGGGATTTCCCACGCTTCCCGCGTTGAAAATGACCTTTCCGCGATGAATGCCCGTGAAATGCTCCACATAGGCGCCGTGGATATCCCCGTATCCAAGGACATCCGCTTCCCGCTCCCAGGTGGGGGTGGCGGAAAACAGCCGCATCCGTTCATGCGGATCCGTATGCAGGAACACACGATGAAAGAGATCGTGCGGAGAAGCGTGACACAGGCGAATCAGGCGGCCGCTCATCATGAATTCAAGGTACACGGGCAATTTATACAGCCGTTCTATCCGTTCCGGCCCCAGCTGTTCCCGGTGCCATTGCATGAAGCTGCGGTTCTTCCATTGCGTGGCCAGGTGATCCCAGTTGCCTTTGACCGTGCTTTCGCACCGGGACAGGACCAGGTCGACGCATTCAGCCGGAAGAGGACCCTTCCCGACAAGGTCGCCCAAGCATAGGATGCGTGTGATGCCACGTTCCGCGATCTCGGCCAGTACCTGCTCAAGGGCGGTCAGATTGCCGTGGATGTCCGATATGATGGCAATTCTGTCCAATCTTTGTTCTCCTGCCTGTCATGGCGAATCATCCTGCCCTGCCTGTCATCATGATGGTGCTGTTCCGGCTTGTCCCTCCGCTTTCTGTGGGTCGGGGCAAACCCGCAGAAAGCGCTCGCCAGGATGATGTTCAGAGCAATACGATGTTCCCCTTTTTGCAGGCCTTTTCCATTGATTCCGGCCAGACGGAAGCCTGCACTTCACCCACATGGGCCTTCCCGAGCAGGAACATGCAGATGCGGGATTGGCCCAGCCCACCGCCAAGTGTAAGGGGCAGCCTGTCTTCCAGCAAAGCCTTGTGAAAGGGCAGGTGACGCCGGCTTTCACTGCCGGATTCAATCAATTGGCTTTCCAGTTTGGCCGCATCGACCCGGATGCCCATGGAGGAGACTTCGAAAGCACAGTCCAGGACCGGGTAGTGGAACACGATGTCGCAGTTCAGGGACCAGTCGTCATAGTCCGGCGCGCGACCGTCATGAATCTTTCCGGACTTCAGCCTGCCGCCGATCTGCATCAGGCACATGGCGCCATGTTCGCGCGTGAACGTGTTTTCCCGCTCCCTGTGGGATAGATGGGGATATCTGTCTTCCAGCTCCTGCGTCGTGAGAAAGGTGATGTCGGGGGTAAGGAATCGCTTCAGGGCCGGATACTTTGAGCAGACGGCGTCCTCTGTTTCCAGAAAAACACCATAGATTTTCCGGACGATGTCCTTCAGGGTGGAAAGGGTCCGCTGTTCACGGGTAATGACCAGTTCCCAGTCCCATTGATCCACGTAGATGGAGTGGAGATTGTCCGGCTCCTCATCGCGACGGATCGCATTCATGTCCGTATACAGGCCTTCACCCGGCGCAAAGCCGTATCTTCCCAGCGCCATTCGCTTCCATTTGGCCAGCGACTGCACCACTTCCGCGGAATTGCCGTCAATGTGGCGCATGTCGAAACTGACGGGCCGTTCCACGCCGTTGAGGTTGTCGTTCAGACCGGATTCCGGGCGGACAAACAGCGGGGCGGAAACACGGATGAGGTTGAGCACCCTGGAAAGGGACTGCTCGAAATGATCCTTGATGAACTTGATCGCGATTTCTGTTTCCCGGAGATTGAGGGAAGGAAGATACCCTTCCGGAATCTGAAGATGTGTTGCCATGCCGTTGCCTCCATTGCCAGTGCGGCGCGCTATTTTGCAACCATCGTACCATGAACTTGCAAAAAAAGGAACTGGCAGGATAGAACCCGCTTCATGGACCGGAGACTTTTCAGGCGACCGGCTCCTCGCACTCTTCCAGCAGGGTCCGGTAGTAACCCCGATGACGGAGCAGGGATTCATGGTTGCCGGACTCGACGATTTCGCCGTTTCTCATCACGAAGATGCGGTCCGCGTGCCGTATGGTGGACAGCCTGTGGGCAATCATCAGGGTGGTCCTGTTCTGCGTGACATGGGTGAGGGCCTCCTGGATCAGCCGTTCCGTCTGGGTATCGATGTTGGCGGTTGCCTCGTCCATCACCAGCACGGCGGGGTCATGGGCGAGGGCGCGGGCAAATGAAACCAATTGCCGCTGGCCGGAGGAAAGGGTGCTGCCGCGCTCCGTGACCGGTTCATCCAGCCCTTTGGGAAGACGGTCCAGCAGGCCGTCCATGCAAGA
>JANYKF010000212.1 GCA_025361665.1 Clostridiaceae bacterium | reverse complement strand
AGTTCTCCGAACATCATTTCAATACAGGATGAAAGCCTAATCATAGTTGATACCTCCATGCAATCGTTCATACCATCTTGCCTTCACGTAATCATCATTACCATCCGGGCTTATCGGTCAATTATATCATAAGACTGCCGTATTCCCGTCGATCCATCTCAAGATGGTTGTCGTCATGGAGAAGCGGTGGTATGATCCAAGGATGAACTGCATCGCAATGCTCCGCGGCATCAATGTCGGCGGGAAAAACAGGATCAAAATGCCGGCGCTCCTGAAGGCCATGAACCTGCCGGAAATCCGATGTGCAAACACTTGGCTCCAGACCGGGAATTTGGTATTCGTCACGCAGGAGGAAAGCACTGCCGCGCTGGAGCAAATTATCTCCGCACGGATTGCCGAAGCATTCGGCTTATCCGTGACGGTTCTTGTCCGATCCGCCTGCGAGTGGAAGAACATCATCCGGAGCATCCCGTGGACCGCCGATCCATCGAAGACCACCGAGTATGCCCATGTCACGTTCCTGCAGTGCGAGCCTGATTCCGCACTGGTGTCCGCATTGGACATGAAGCATGAAGACGGCGAGTTCTGGCTGTTGGAAGGACGGGAAGCCTATTTGTACTGCCCGTTCGGGTATAGTCGGACAAAACTCGCCAATTCTGCCTTCGAGCGAATGTTGGGCGTGCCTGCCACGACGCGGAACTGGAACACCGTAATGGCAGTGGATGCGATGCTGAATTCATTGCCGGATTCATCGACCGATGCATTGCCGGATTCATCGACCGATGCATTGCCGAATGATTTGCCGCATCAAGAGGGAGACGCATGACCCTTTAGCGCGGCCATTCTCAGGAGCCATCCGGCGCACGGCTGCCGGCCATATCCACCTGGGATGAATGGCGCCGAATCTTCACGGATCAGGGTCTGTGGGACCCGGTTGTCCGAGAAATCTGCCATTCATCGGACATTCCCGCAACGGTTAACCGGACCGGTTATCCAGGGACGAACGCCGCCGCGTCGATTCAATATCCATGTTTGCGCAAAGCGGCCTCCTGGATGTGCGGGTTCTTTCCGAAATCCGCACCTTCCTTTCGGATTTTCGATTTCCGGAAAAACCGCTTGTTCTCGTGCATGCGGATTTGACGGAAGACCACCTTCTTCTGGTGAATGAAAGCATGCCGAAAACCATCGGAGTCACTTCATGCTTCTGGTGAATGAAAGCATGCCGAAAACCATCGGAGTCACTTCATGTGCCGAGGAACCGGAAGCCTCCCGGCCATCGGGGCGCAAATGTGAAACATGGAAAATATCCTCCCTGATTGATTGGGCGGATGGCCAGGCCGCAGCTCCGGCTTACGAATGGCCCACGTTATGGTTCGGATTGCTGGGATAGGACAAGGAAGCCCTGGAAGCCTTTCTTCACGCATATCGTCAAGGAAATGCCGCTCGATGCTGAATTCCGAAAAATATTGATGGCCTGCACGATGCTCCACCGATTCAGCCTGAATCTCATTGCCGATGCCATTGTTAAGAAACAGCATCCGCCCGCACCTGACCTTGCGGCCTTCATGGATGTTCTTTTCTGGCCGGAAATCTATCCTGAAAATGCGCTGTTTAGGCAGTGAAAATCAAATAACCCATGAGCGCATTTTCATGGCTTGCTGGTGCTTCGCCGAGAAGCATCTATGGTCAACCATGAAAACGACCTCCCGGAAGCGTCAAAGAGAATCCGGATCAGGTCTGAAGCCCATGATGTTCAAGGGCGTGACGGTAGCTGGTTGGCTTTTTTCACGAGGCCATGATAGGATGAATGCAACCCGGATAGTCCCTTGTGCCGTTTCGGGTGCAAATTGGAGGTAAATACATGCAGAACCATCCTCAGTGGCAGGAGGAACTCGACCACCTGGCAAACACCCGCGTGACGATCGCGCGCCTGCTCACCGAGAAGATCTCGCAGGGCCGCGTCCTCACGGAACAGCAGACTGACATCAACCGCAGCATGTGGGAAGACACCAGCGGGTTCAGAGATCTGGAAGGCATCTCGGAATTCATGCAGCACATCGACCTCCTGAAGCAGAACATGGCCTGGGCACGGTTCAACCGGGAGGAGATCGAACGGCTGGACCGCTTGTTTGTCTCGCCCTATTTCGCCCGCATTGATTACGCCATGACAGGGGAAACACCTGTGCCCTGCTACATCGGCATCACCACGCTGATGGACGAGGAAACCGCAAAGGTCCGCATCTACGATTGGCGCGCCCCCATCTCCAGCCTGTTCTATGACAGCGAGCCCGGTCCGGTTCAATACATGAGCCCCAATGGCCTCATCCATGGCAAGATGACCATGAAGCGCCAATTCCGACTTGACGGCGGCAAACTGGTCCTGATGTTCGATGCCGGTCTGGCCATCTATGACGATATCCTGCAGGAAATCCTCGCGGCTGCCACCGGCGGACGCATGCGGCAAATCGTTACGAGCATCCAGAAGGAACAGAACAGGGCCATCCGGTTTGATGACACGCGCGTGCTTGCGGTTCAGGGTGCTGCGGGGAGCGGCAAGACCTCAATTGCCATGCACAGGGCCGCATACCTTTTGTATCGCCACCGTGCGACCATCAAGGCCGAAAACCTCGTCATCCTTTCTCCCAACGCGATTTTGGGCGAATACATCGCCAACGTCCTGCCTGAGCTGGGAGAAGAGGAGATCACAGGCACGCCTTTCACAACTTTGGCCGAGGAGCATCTTTCCTTGAAAGACCTGCACCTTGAAACCCACGCTGAAATGATGGAAGCCACCCTGACCGCGGGCGACCCGATTCGGCGCGCGGGCATGCGCATCAAGACCTCCCGGTCCTTCCTGTCCGCCCTGGAACTGTTTGCCGAATCGCTGTCGGCAGCTTTCCCATTTCATGACATCCGCCTGAACGGGGAGACCCTCGTTTCCGCCGAGGATCTGCTGCAGCTGTACAGCTCCGATTTCAAGCAAATGGGCATCGGACGCCGATTGGAGCGGATTCGGATTCGGGTGCTGGAAATCCTGCATCAGGTGGAACGCGCGCAGATGAAACAAAAAAAGGAATTCATGCACGCGGAGGACCCCTCCCCTGACGGGAAAGAGGCAAGCATCCGCGGTCGCGCTGCCCTGCGGCATGAACTGCACCGGCTGCGGGAAGAGGTGGAGGCCCGGCTCCAACTGGACGCACTGACCCTATATCAAAGGTTCATGGGTGAAAATGCACCCTCCCCGTCCCTGCTCGCGCTTTGTCGCGAATGGTTGGCCGGAGACGGATCTGTTTTCCGGAAAGAGGGCTTCTCAAGAACGGAA
>JANYKF010000205.1 GCA_025361665.1 Clostridiaceae bacterium | reverse complement strand
CCAGAACCCCCGGTTCCAAGATCTTCAGTTCCAGAACCCCCGGTTCCAAGATCTTCAGTTCCAGAACCCCCGGTTCCAAGATCTTCAGTTCCAGAACCCCCGGTTCCAGAGTCACCAGTTCCAGAACCCCCGGTTCCAGACCCCCCGGTTCCAATACGCCGTCATCCTGATTGGGAGCCGGAACTCGCGCAACTCCGATATACACTCGACCTTGTGGCAAATTCGCGGAAAGAATCAGAAGCCACGAAGCACAGCATAGACAGAGAGGTCAGCCGTCTCAAGGAGACCGGCGATCCGGACAGTTCCATCGATTACGTGGACCTGTCCGTGAACCTGCTCATCCAGGGCTCGCTGGAACTCAAGCTGCGCAATCTCGAGGAAGCCGCCCGGAAGCCCTATTTTGCCCGGGTGGATTTTCAGGAGGACGGAGCCGCCCGGGCGGAACCGATCTACATCGGCAAGATGGTGCTTATTCGCGAGGAAGACATGAAGCCGGTCATCATCGACTGGCGCGCGCCCATCTCATCCCTCTATTATGAGGAGCGGCTGGGCGATGCCCATTATCCGGCGCCTCGCGGAGACATCGTAGGACAGATGTCCCTGAAACGGCAGTATACCATAGAAAATGCGGAACTGAAGAACCTGTTCGACATCGACATCACGACAAACGATACCTTTCTGCAGTCCTATCTTGGGGCCAATGCCGACAGCCGGCTCAAGGACATCGTCTCGACGATTCAGGCGGAACAGAACCGCATCATCCGCGCCGACATGTGGACCCCGCTCATCGTGCAGGGTGCCGCGGGCAGCGGGAAAACGACCATAGCCCTGCACCGCATCGCCTACCTCGTATATACGCATGAAAAGACATTCAAGCCGGAAAACTTCATGATCATCGCGCCGACGGCCCTGTTCCTGAACTATATTTCCGAAATTCTCCCGGAACTCGGCGTGGACCGTGTCCGCCAGACGACATTCGAGGACTTCGCGATGGATTTGATCGGGAAGCGTTTTCGCGTGCGGGATCCGAACGAAAAGCTGACCATTCTGGCCGAGAACAGGGAACCCGTTTGGGCGAACCGGCTTGCGGAAGCCTCCCGCCTGAAGGCCTCCACCCGGTACAAAGTACTGCTTGATCGCTTCATGGACGAGATGGAGCTGGAAATGCTGCCGGACCATCATTTTTCCGTTTTGGGAGAAGTGCTGCTGACGAGGTCGGAGCTGACAAAACTGTTTACGGTCGAATACCGCCGATGGCCTGTGAAAAACAGGCTGGAGGAAATGAAGAAACACATGGTCACCGCGGCGAAACGACGCCGGAACGTATTGGCGTCCAGGGTGGAACGGGAATGCCAGATCCGCATCGACGCACTCAAGGCGGGAAACGAATCCGAAGTGGATATTCGGATGCAGATCATTGCGGCCTACGATGAACGCGATACCCGCCTGCACAATCTGCAGAAAGACATCTCAAGAACCATCTCCGGCTACCTGTCCGGCATCATGAAGCCGCAGGCCATCGACTGGTACCGGCGTTTCATCGGCTGGCTTGCGGAACACGCCGCCGATGCGGACGAGGCTTTTGTGGCGGAATGGTCGGCCAAGGTGCTGGCGGACAAGAAAATCGAGCTGGAGGACCTTGCGCCGCTCATTCATCTCCGATACCGGGTACACGGGTTGGAAGAGAAAATCCCCGTTCGTCATATCGTCATTGACGAAGCGCAGGATTTCAGCGCCTTCCAGTTCGATGTCATCCGCCGCATCATCCCGGACAGCTCCTTCACCATTCTGGGCGATTTGTGTCAGGGCATCCATTCGTACCGAAGCCTGTCGAGTTGGGAGGAAATCCAGTCCCAGGTGTTCCAGGATCGCCGCAGCAGGATATTGACGCTTGAGCAAAGCTACCGCACCACCGTTGAAATCATGGATGCCGCGAATCTGGTGGCCGCACGCATGAACATTCCCGGCGTGGCGATGGCCAAACCCGTGGTCCGTCATAGTGAACCCGTCCGGCTCCAGGCATATCGGCCGGAAGATGCCGGCAGGTTCATTCACAACCGCATCGCCATGCGTCTGAGGGAGTTGATGGCAAACGGGATGAAACTGCTTGCCGTCATCGGCAAGACGCTGGAGGAGTGCCGGGAAATCTACCGGCACCTTGTTCGGGAGATTCCGGAAATCCGCCTGATCACGGGAGCGGAAGGCGAATATGGAGGCGGGGTGATGGTAGTTCCCGCACACTTGTCGAAAGGGCTGGAATTTGATGGTGTGATTCTGGCAGATGCCGGCTCAGCCAGGTTCTCGGACAGCCTGATGGATGCGAAACTGCTTTATGTCGCACTCACCCGGGCCATGCACGTCCTGGACATCCATTGCGTCGGGGCACCTTCCCCGCTGCTGGAAGGATTGCCGGTGGAAAGGGTGCGGGATGTGCAGGCCGCCGTATGATTCAAGAAGGATGATTCACGAGGCCTGTCGATTCACGAGGCCTGTTATACAAAACAGGGCGAAACCGATATAATGGGATTCTGATGGACACCCGTGCGACCGCAGATGATGAGAATCATCTGCCGCCCGAGCCGTTCATCCGGGCAAAATGAAACCTGAACGGGTTTTGAAACGGGACAGGAGGGGTCATGATCCGTTGTCCGGAGAAGCCGAATATCTTCCATTGTTCGGAGAAGACGAAAATCTGCCGATCACCTGTCGCCCTCCTGCTGATCTGCCTGATTTCCATGACGGGCTGCGGTCTGGTGGCGAAGGAGGCTGCGGGAACCTCGCCGGCTTCCGTCTTAAAATCTGCAAACGAGGCGAATACCGGGGTCACCACGGCCAGTGCCTTGCCGGAAGCGAGCCTTCAATCGTCCGCCAGCCCTGCACCGGATATTTCCAATCCAGTCGCACCGGAAACCACCGCGGAGGCTTCCGGTACGACCGCACCCCCTTCCCGGGAGGCGCTGTCTGTTTTCCCCGGGGTTCTGCGGGCCATGACATTGCCGCGGGAGGATGTCCTGAAACTGCTGGGGGAAGGATTCGAAACCTATGACAATGTATCCCGCGCCTTCAGCGTATACACCTGGACCGAGTTTGACCTGATGCTCGAATATGATAGTCTTTCCGGCCGCCTTCGCACCATCGGGGTGGGGGACAGATCCATATTCCTTGACGGGGCGGATTACCAGGAGGCTGATCTCAATGCGGATGGCGTCAAAGAGGGCATTTGCGCATTTGAGGACATCCGGGACATCAAAAGCTCGGCAGGCGCCGGAGTGGATCCGACCAACCATCGCGAGGGGCATGTCGCCATTCTCGACGAAGCAACCGGCAAGCCGCTCAGCGAATGTTTCACGCGGCCCTTCGGCGGATTCTCCGCCCTTTCGGTCCTGACTGCATACGGCACAGGCAAGGAGTGCCTGGTCATCATCGACACCCAGGGCTACTGGGAGTGCGATGTCCTCTCTTTTGCCGGGGGCCAGCTTGTCAGCATGCTGCCGCAGGATCCGCTGCAACTCACTGAACAGGCTACCGTCACGGTGTCCCCCGCCAAGCCGGACCGGGTTCAGCTGGCGGTGGAATCAGTGGGGCTCTCCTTCGACTGCCTGATGCCGGAACGGCTTGCGGAGGCGCTTCAGGCCGGGCAGCCGTTCAAAACCCGTTTTCTCGTGAATCGCAAGCCGGTGATAGCCGATGACGGGTTGTCACTGCAGCTGCGCAATTCCCTGCAGGTGATGCTGGGCGATGCATCGGGCCTGGAAGAAACATCCGTTGGCCGCTACATCGACATCGGCCAGGTGACGCAGGAAT
>JANYKF010000167.1 GCA_025361665.1 Clostridiaceae bacterium | reverse complement strand
AAGGTAAACTGCGCATCCGAGTCAAGTTTGACACAACCAGCAATATGTTTTCAAGGATCATTTTGAGGCATTGGCCAGATTATTTTGAACTCCTACCATGGTCAAACTGTTATACATTTCCTGCTACTGCATAAGTCCTGGAATACAGTCTATGTGAACATGGAAGATTCCGAAGAAGTGACCGGTATTTTCAATCGGGATCTTCGGCCGGACCGGATTATGGCGGAGTTGGCTGTCAAAACCGGGCAGACGATATTGCCGAAGGATACGCTGATTGTCCTTGATGAAATACAGGCATGTGAACGCGCACTGACTTCCCTGAAGTATTTTCAGGAGAGCGCGCCAGAGTTTCATGTTGCGTGTGCGGGAAGTCTTCTCGGAGTAGCCGTGAATAGGGAAAAGTACTCATTTCCAGTTGGGAAAGTGAATAGGATGACCTTGTACCCGATGGACTTCGAAGAGTTTCTTTTGGCACTCGGACAGGAGGGGATGATTGCTGCCATACGGCGGGCGCTTGCCGCACATGAGTCCTTTTCCCTCCACGAAACTGCCATGGATTTGTATCGCTTGTTTCTTGTCGTTGGCGGCATGCCTCGCGCCGTGTTGGAATATTTGGAGAAAAAGGATTTCAACTTCGTCCTTGCCGCTCAGAAAACCATAAACGATGCCTATATCGCAGATATGGCAAAATATGCAAGTGTTCATGAAACTACCCGGATCATGGCCACCTTCAACAGTATTCCCGCGCAATTGGCAAAGGAGAACCGCAAATTTCAGTACAAGCTGGTTCGAACAGGTGCCCGTGCCCATGAATATGAAACACCCGTGGAATGGCTGAAAGCGGCAGGTATCGTGATCAAATGCGACAAGGTCCGGGAGGGCATCATCCCGCTTCCGGCTCAAGTGGATGCCGGTGTCTTCAAGCTTTACATGGCGGATGCGGGACTTCTGTTCGCAAGGCTTGGCATCAGAGCTGAACGCATTCTATCAAACACTGGAGACCTCGGAGGGTATATCGGAGCCATCACGGAAAACTATGTTGCATCCTCCCTTATGTCCATGGGAAATGTACCTGTGTATTGGGAATCTCAAGGAAGGGCGGAAATTGATTTCCTGATTCAGGATGACAATGACCAGGTGATCCCCATAGAGGTGAAAGCGGCTGAGAATGTCAGATCGAAGAGTTTGCAAATGTACGCTGCCAAGTACGGTCCGCCTTATTCCATCCGCATTTCAGGCAGACAGGCAGGGTTTGAAAACGGGATCCTCAGTGTGCCGCTCTATGCTGTTTTTTGCCTGGGCGATGGTGCCGGACTTGCCAATACAAATGAAAGCCGAGCAAATAGGTGAAAGCCCCACAAGCAAAAGGCAACACTAGCAAAAGCCGCACATTGTTACAACAAGGGCGGCATGATAGGATAAGGCTGAAAGATCAAAGCACACCTGAAAGGCAAAACTGAAATTCATGCAGATTGGCAGCTTCATACCTCGAAACCCCTTCTTCCTCGCCCCCATGGCGGGCATCACCGACTGGCCGTTCCGTCTTCTTTGCGTGGAACAGGGCGCCGGCTTGGTTTACACGGAGATGGCGAACGCCCGTGCGCTTCACTATCAGGATCCGGACACCCTCCGCATCACGCAGACACAAGAAACCGAACGCCCCTGCGCCGTCCAGGTATTCGGGCATGAACCGGACCTGATCGCGGAAGCCGTCCGGTACTTTCTGACGCGTCCGGACATCGCGCTTATTGACATCAACATGGGCTGCCCCACGCCGAAGATTGTGAAGAATGGCGACGGCAGCATCTTGTTGACCAATCCGAAGCGGGTGCAATCCATTCTGATGGAGGCTGTGAAAGCGGCGGAAGGTCAAAAGCCGGTTACTGTGAAAATCCGAAAAGGCTGGGATGAAAGCTCCATCAATTATCTGGATATCGGACGGATTGCGGAAGATGCAGGAATTTCCGCCATCGCGCTTCATGGGCGCACCAGGGAGCAGATGTATTCCGGAAATGCGGACTGGGAAAGCATCCGGCAATTGAAGCAAACCGTCTCGATACCCATCATTGGGAATGGAGATGTGAAATCACTGGAAGATGGCGCCCGCATGATGGCGGAAACCGGCTGTGATGCTGTCATGATTGGCCGGGCCGCGCAGGGGAATCCCTGGGTGTTCTCTCAGGTTTCAGCGCCAGCACCTGATGCCGCATCTCATGCATGTGTGGTCCTCCCGCCGGATGCAGCGCCTCCTCCCGTAGCCAAACAACCCTCGAACGCAATCCTCCCACCTCATCCTGCGCCCCCCTCCCCCCTACCCCGTGGCGGCTCTCTGGAAATCCTGCTGCAAACCATCTACCGTCACCACGACATGATGGTGGAATACAAAGGGGAACGAACAGCCCTGCTGGAAATGCGGAAGCACATTGCCTGGTACCTGCATGGCTTGAAAGACGCCCATCGCATCCGCACCGAGGTATATATGGCGGAGGATGTGGATTCCGTGAAGCAGATTTTGGGAAGATTATTTCCGTCATAGAAGTAACAAATTCAAAGAAACTAGATTATTTCTATCATGGAAGCAACAAATAACAAAAACGTCGATAGTTTCAGATATGGAAGTAAAACTTGAAAGGCACTTTACGGGTATGTCAAGGAGCAAGTACCAGCTGAAGGCAGACCGGTCATCCTCCTTGATGAAATCCAGGAAG
>JANYKF010000165.1 GCA_025361665.1 Clostridiaceae bacterium | reverse complement strand
GGGAGCCGCCATCGGGGATTTGCCGCTGGACGTTCTGAAGTCATTCTCCTCCCTCATTGAAGAGGATGTCTATGAAGCCATTTCTTTGGAAACCTGCGTGAGCGGGCGGAATGTGCCCGGCGGGCCTGCCCGCGGGGCTGTGCTGGCAGCCATCGAGTCGGCCCGGATCAAAGTGACCGGTTGACCACACATGCTTCACGGCGAATCACCAGGAAAACCTGCAAATGCGTCCAAGTGTACTGGTTTGTATGATTTGAATGACGCATTTGCAGGGTAGAAAAAAGGGGTGTCTCCGGCGAGACCCCCCTTTTTTTTTCTGCGGGGCAACGGAAAGCATCATGAAAACGGCTGCAGCGGCATGGACGCCCTCGGCGATGCCATGCAGGCGAGGTCGTCACATCGGTTTGGCCTTCTTCTCCAGCGATTTCCCCATGCTGAACCAGGAGTTGCGGAGGCTGTCGCGCATGGCTTCGTCCAGTGTGCTTTCGATGACACTGTTCAGCTCCCGGTGCATCCGGTGGTATTCGCGGATATCGAACGCTTCTTCCACCATCAGGTCTTCCATCTCGTCCAGCCAGGAGGCGAGATAGTCGATGCCGGGGAACTCCCCGGTCACTTTTTTCTTCAAATGGGCCACCACCAGGCGAACTGCTTTTTTCCTCACTTCAGAATCGGTCGCCGGGTGTTTTTCTTCATGAATCGAATGGGTTGTCATTGCATGCACCTCCGGGAATCATGGATGAAATGTAAAAAAATTCACAAAACGCGAAGGATCCAAAAAGGATCCTTCGTCAATTGTGCCTACCATCATTATATCAACATTCTGCGACAATGCAACTGCGCTTGACATGATTTTGTGCTTGACATGATTTTCAAGGTGCCGGTGCATACCGGATGATCTTCAGGCCCTTCGCGCGTTCCGGCACAAGGTAGGTGTCTTGGCCTTCCGGAATCACGAGGGTGTCCGGATTGCCGTCGCTCACATAGAAGGTCCTGTTTCCCGCCTCCGCGAGCCACCAGTCGAGATCGGCTTCGACCGGCTCCTTCCCTGTTGCGCGAACCCGTGCGATGTACAAGGGGTCGAACCGTTTGTCAAACACCGTTACGGAGGGACCTGCCCCCACTGCGAACACCCCATCGTTCCGATAGGCGGTACCCTCCCATATGCCCGAGGCCAGATAGGGACGGAGGGCCTTGTCTTTGGGCCTGCCCCCATACGGAAGGGCAAGCGCCTGGAACACGGTGTCCGGTGAAATCGCCGTCATGGCTTTCTGGTTCAGGCCCAATGCCGCCTCCATGTCCGCACGGGTTCCCTTGGCAGAAAAGTCCACATGTCCCCAGGTATGGTTGCCCACCTCGAATCCCAGGCCCAGCAGCAGGGAAATGCGCTCTTTCAAGGTTCCTTTGCCGGGAAAGGTGTTGTCCCGCATATCCATGTTCAGGAAAAAGATGCCCTTCATGCCAAAATCCGGGTGCTTTTCGTTGAAACGGCGCAGAATGCCCACGGCACTGGCTGTTTTAATCTGCAGGGTTCCGCCTGCGTCCTCAAGGCTGTATTGACTGGCCGTGCCATCGTCAAACGTAAAAACCATCGGTTTGAAGCCGGCTGGAACGGAAATGCGGCCGGACAGGAAATCCTGCATGGAAATCAAACGGAATCCTTTTTCATGCAGGGTTTCCAATAGGGTTTCGAATTGCTGGAACGTGCTCGTGTAGCTCTTTTCTGTTTTTGGCTCAAAGGCTTCCACAAATCTGTGGAACATCACGACCGGGATCTTCCCCATCTCGTTTGGGGAAAATGCGGCGTTGTCCGTGCGGATGGCTGGCAATGGAGACTGGGTGGACTGTACTCCGTCCGGGGACGCTTCCGTGCCGGGTGAAACTTCAGAAGAAGACGAAGCCAATGCGGTTGCAGATGCGGCAGAGGAAGTCGGTTTCATGGAAGCCTGAATATCTGTTTGCGCCGGCTCGCTGACCCCCGGTGCGGAAACCGGATTTTTCACGGACATGCACCCTCCGGCGGCAAGGCTGAGAAGCAAAACCATGCAAAGGATGAGATTGACGGAACAGCGGGTGCACCCCTTTAAAAATCGGTTCGAAGGCAGAATCAGAATCCTTTTCATAGGTTGTCGCTCCTTGGATGTATGATCGGATGTCTTTCTTATTGCCTTGTCGGTAGTGTTCCAGGATGTCTTTTGGGTCCTGTCATGATGCGGCAGGGATCGTTCAGTATTCTACACCGCGTCGCGCCGGGGTGCCCTTTTCATAGGGATGCTTGATCACCGTCATCTCCGTGACGTAGTCGGCCATTTCCGTCAGGGAAGCGGATGCATGCCGGCCGGTCAGCACCACTTCCGCTTCCGGATGCCTCGATTTCAAGACATCCATGACGGAACCTTCATCCAGAAATCCCATCTCCATCACATCCAGCAATTCATCAAAGACAAAAAGACGGATGGAAGCGTCGGACAGTTTCCCGCAGAAAAGATTCCAGCCCGCGGCCAAATCGGCAGCGGTCTCTTCCCGTTGTTCCGGAGTCTGATTCCAGATGAATGCCTTGTGCCGCATGAAGGGCCTGAAGACCGCAATCAATCCGCCGAACTGCTTGAATGCTTCGATTTCACCGCTGGGCATGCTTTTGAGGAACTGTGCAAAAAACACATGGAATCCGTTCCCGGCCATCCGGAACGCGAGCCCCGCGGCTGCTGTGCTTTTCCCCTTTCCATTACCGACATACAGGTGCAGAAGTCCATTGCCGCTCATGCATTCCTCCGGTGCGCCAGATAATCCCGCCCATACATGACGAAGGCGAACGACATGGTGCAGACGCAGGCCCACATCAGGACATTCGCCACCGCATGGTTCTTCAGGAAGAATGTCAGCATGATGGCCGCGAACAGCATGGCCGATGCGGCTTTGCCATACCAACGCGCAGAGGTGTCCATCCGACTGCGGATGGCGAGGATGCCGCAGATGAGCATGAACAGCTCCTTGAAGAAGAAGAGCCACGGAATGACAAGTGGAATCATCCCCTTCCAGGCCAGCAGAAAAAGGGCCGTCACCTGCATCAGCTTGTCTGCGGCCGGGTCCGCGATGCGTCCGAACACGGTCACAACCTGGTATTTCCTCGCGATGAACCCATCCAGCACATCGGTGACCTGCGCCGCCAGAAACAGCCACATGGCATCCATGAGCCGGTTCCCGATCATCAGCCATGCGAAGAAGGGGATTGCGATCAGGCGCATGACGGTCAGGGTGTTGGGTACATACCGGATGATTTGTCTCATGCGGCTCATTCTCCCGTGGCGTTTTCGTACATCACGGACATTTTTGAGAACAGGTCGGGATAATGTCTTGACAGGTTTACAGGCTTCAATGCCCTATCCGTCCAGGCGTGCTCGGTTGTGCCCGTTGTGCATGGAGGACCATCTGGAGTCGCATGGACGGAATACCCGAAAACAACCCTTGTCTTCCCCGCTTTGATCAGGCGCGTTTTCACGATGGCGGTTTCGCCGAAAAACATGGGCCGGTAAAAATTGCACGTCAGTTTCAGTAACGGGAGCATGGCTCCCGTCTTTTCCATTCCGTCATATGTCAGGCCGAATGCTCTGATATGTTCGGTCCGGCCGCATTCGAACCACACCGCATAGACGGAATGATGGACAATGCCCATCTGGTCGGTTTCCGCATACCGCACGGGAAATCTTGTTTCCGTCGTCATCCTGTTTCTCCCGAGATTCACATGGCCAGAATCCGGCTGAGTTCCACCAGTTCCATATCCATGCCTTTTTTCATGTTCAAGGCTTCCGTAATGTCCAAATCGACGATTTTTCCGCCCTGCACCGCGATGATGCGGTTGCTGCGTCCCGCGCGGAGGGTTTCCACTGCAAAGGCACCCATCCTGCTTCCCATGACACGATCCATCAGGGAAGGGGATCCACCGCGCTGGATATACCCGAGGATGGTCGCGCGGGTGACGATGTCGGTTTTTTCCTCGATATATTTTGCGATTTCGACGGCACCGCCGACCCCTTCCGCCAGAATGACCAGATAATGCTTTTTGCCGCGGTTCCGGCCGTCGATGATGGGCTTGATGATGTCCTGATCGATGTCAAACGGATTTTCCGGGAGCACGACGGCTTCGGCTCCGCCTGCGATCCCGCAGTTGATGGCAATCCAGCCGGCCTTGCGGCCCATGACTTCCAATACGCTGCATCGTTCATGGGAATATGAAGTGTCCCGGATCTTGTCGATGGCGTCGAGCACCGTATTCATCGCCGTATCATAGCCGATGGTGTATTCCGTGCAGCTGATGTCGTTGTCTATCGTTCCTGGAAGACCGATGACATTCATGCCGCGCGCGGCGAGATCCTTGGCACCCCGATAGGATCCGTCCCCGCCGATGACGACCAGGGAATCCATTTCATAGACATTGGCGATGTTCATGGCCTTTTCCATCCCGGCATCGGTGGCGAATTCCGCCGAACGGGCCGTCTGGAGAATGGTGCCGCCCCGCTGGATGATATCGCCGACCGATCGCAGGCTCATCTCCTCGATGTCGCCATGCATGAGTCCGTCATATCCTTTATGGATGCCAAGCATTTTGTACCCGTAATAGATTCCTGTCCTCACGACGGCCCGGAGTGTCGCGTTCATCCCGGGTGCGTCGCCGCCACTCGTCAGCACGCCAATTGACTTCAATTCCCCCATATTGCCTGCCTCCTCCATTCCATTGAATTCGACGGGAACCATCCGGACAAACGCATGCAGGCGCACGCCCTTGCCGTGATGCACCTTTTGGTTGACGGTAGCGAGTAAGGTTGTCGGAAAATAAAAAGGTTGTCGGAAACTAAAAGGTTGTCGGAAATTAAAAAGGTTGTCGGAAATTAAATCAGAATCCCTTGTCGATGATGATGCTGTGAGCTTGCTCCACTTCCGTCTCAGGAACGGAAACTTCCAGATAATCGTTGGTGTTTTCCATTTTCCCCACCGGCTGCACACGTACGAGGATTCCGGCCTGCTCCAGCACGGATTGCAGAATGCCGGCCTTATCACGGTTCTGGGCCATGTATACCACCGTCCACATTGTTACGTATGCCCTCCCTGCCGGCTTTCCGCCTCGACGACACCGTATCGGCAGAAGACCTTTGCCTTTCCGCGAATCTTGATGGCGGAGGTTTGTTCAGTGAACTGCGCGATGAGGATTTCACCACGGTCCAGGATTTCCGTATGATGCAGCCGCGTATCCTTGCCACGTGTAAGACCAATGACATTCACGCCGTTTTCTTCCGCCTGCACGACAATGTAGTCTGAGTGGGCCTTGTCAAGGTCCGGTTCATTTTTTTCCAAGCGATCACCCCGAACCCATGATATCCGATTTCCCCGCCAAGCGCAAGTCAAGGTGCTTCCAGTTTCACGTTTCCGGTGCCAAGCAGCTGGATCAGCGCCCGGACAAGTACCGATGCGGTATCCACGGCACAGCGGCCCGAACAGGATTTAGAGCCGTTTTGGTAAACATAGGCCGGCACGTTCCCGTCGAAATACTGCAGCAGCGCATGAACGGCCAAACGATCCCGTTCAGGGGTTTCCAAGGGAA
>JANYKF010000164.1 GCA_025361665.1 Clostridiaceae bacterium | reverse complement strand
GGGAAAAGTTCGGCCAGGAAACCGTCACGGCATATATTGAAGTCAGGGTGACACCGCAGCGGGGCCAGGGTTTTGACAAGGTCGCCGAGCGGATATTCCAGTTTCCTCAGGTTCAGGGCTGCAACCTGATGTCCGGCGGTTTCGACCTGTTTGTCGTGGTTGAAGGCAAGACAATGAAGGAAGTGGCCCTGTTCGTGGCGGAAAAACTTGCGCCCATCGAATCCGTCGTCAGCACGGCAACCCATTTCGTGCTGCGCAAATACAAGGATCACGGGGTCCTTTTCGGCCGGCAGCACAAGGATGAAAGGGAGGCCGTGGTGTTATGAACCTCAAAGGAATGATTCGGCGGAGTGTCATGGATACGCCGCCTTCAGGCATACGCAAGTACTTCGATCTGATCAACGAGATGAAGGATGCCATTTCACTCGGCATCGGCGAGCCGGATTTTGAAACGCCCTGGAATGTGCGGGAGGAGGGCATCTGGTCGCTGGAGAAGGGAAGGACCTTTTATTCAAGCAATGCCGGGTTCATCGAATTGCGCACCGAAATTGCCAAATACATGGCGGAAAGATTTTCCCTCCCGTACGATCCGTACACCGAAGTACTGGTGACGGTAGGGGGCAGCGAGGCGATCGACTTGTCGCTGCGCATGCTCGTGGGGCCGGGCGACGAGGTGTTGATACCGGAACCTTGCTTCGTCGCGTACAAAGGCTGCACGCTCTTTACCGGCGCGACGGCCGTCCCGATTCCCCTGAAAGCTGAAAATCGTTTCCGGCTGCAGCCGGAGGAACTGGAGGCGGCCATCACCCCGCGCACGAAGGTGCTGATCCTCGGTTATCCGAACAATCCCACCGGGGCCACCATGGATCGGGAGGATTATGAAAAGATCGTTGCCGTTCTGCGGAATCGGGACATCATGGTGATATCGGATGAAATCTACGCCGAGCTTCTGTATGAAGGGAAGCATGTTTCCATCGCGCAATTCCCTGAAATGCGGGACAGAACCATCATCGTGAACGGATTTTCCAAGACGTACGCCATGACCGGCTGGCGCATCGGCTATGCCTGCTGCCACCCGGATCTGATGGAGCAAATGAAGAAAATCCACCAGCTGACCCTCATGTGCAGTCCCACGACGGCCCAATTTGCCGCCATTGAAGCCCTTCGAAGCGGTGCGCCGGAAGTGGAGCGGATGGTGGCCGAATACAACCGTCGCAGGCGCCTGATGGTGGACGGGTTCCGAAAGGTCGGACTCGGCTGCTTCGAGCCGCTGGGAGCCTTCTACGTGTTTCCGGACATCCGGAAATCAGGACTCGACTCGGACCGGTTCTGTGAACGGCTGCTGCTGGAGGAGAAGGTTCTGATGATCCCGGGAGCGGCCTTCGGCGATTGTGGGGAGGGGTTCGCCCGTGCCACGTATGCCACCTCGCTGGACAATATCCGGGAGGCCCTGGTCCGCATCGGGCGGTTCATGAAAACGCATGCGCTGGGGATCTTGCGGGATGAGGTTTGATTTGCACGCATTTGTTACAAATTGTTCACACTTTTTTCGACTGCATCGGCCATAATGGTGAAAGGATCGGTCGGACATCATCTGCGCCCCTTCCATGGAGCCGGATCCGGCCGGTGGAAGTTTCCCACAGGGATTGTCATGCCGGGCCGGAACAGGATGCAGGGTTGTCAGCCTGTCTAGCAGTAGGAGGAAAAACATGATAGAAATCACCAACCTGACAAAGACGTACGGAAAGAACAAGGCGGTCGACGACATCACGTTCACGGTCAACAAGGGGGAAATCCTTGGTTTCCTCGGTCCGAACGGAGCCGGCAAGACCACGACGATGAACATCCTGACCGGGTTCATTTCTTCAACATCCGGTTCCGTGAAGGTGGACGGGTTCGATGTGCTGGAAAAGCCGGAGGAAGTCAAGAAACGCATCGGCTACCTGCCCGAGCATCCTCCGCTTTACCTGGACATGACTGTGAAGGAATATCTGGATTTCTGCGCGGATCTGAAATCTGTTCCGAAAAAAGACTGGAAGAATCAGAAAATCGATATCATGGAACTTGTGAAAATCACGCATGTCAGCCACCGGCTCATCAAAAACCTTTCCAAGGGATACCGGCAGCGTGTCGGCCTGGCCCAGGCCCTCGTCGGGACGCCCGACGTGCTCGTGCTGGATGAACCTACAGTCGGCCTCGATCCGAAGCAGATCATCGAAATCCGCAAGCTCATCCGGGCTCTCGGCAAAAACCACACCATTATCCTTTCCTCCCATATCCTGCCGGAAGTCAGCGCGATTTGCGACCGCGTGGTCATCATCAACAAGGGTAAAATCGCCGCCATCGACACCCCGGACAACCTCGCCAGAAAGCTGTCGGATTTCTCGCGCTTCAGCATCACCATCGCCGGGCCGGAAAGCCGCGTGAAGGATGCCCTGCAGGAAGTCTATGGCATCAAGTACCTGGAAACGCAGGGTGGAAACGCGTCCAAGGATGAGTTCAGCTACCTTGTCGAGGCGGACAAGGAACTCGATGTTCGCAAGCCCGTGTTCCATAAATTGGCAGAACGCGGGTTCCCGATTCTTGAGCTGAAGTCCATGGGCCTTTCTCTCGAAGACATTTTCCTTCAGCTCACAACCACGGAAACGAAGGAGGACTGAGCATGCTAGCCATCATGAAACGCGACTTTCGATCCTATTTCAATTCCCCCATCGCCTATGTGCTGATTGGCCTTTTTGTTTTCATCATGTCCATCATGTTTATGGGAACCGTTCAGGGCGGCAGTGCCGATTTCACGAACGGCTTCGCCAGCATGAACACGCTGCTCCTGTTCATCCTGCCCATCCTGTGCATGCGGGCCTTCACCGAGGACAAGAAGCAGGGAACGGAAGTCCTGCTGCTGACCTCCCCGAACAGCCTGACATCCATCGTGGCCGGCAAGTTCCTCGCTGTTTACGGCGTATTCCTCGTCATGACGGCCATCACTTTCGTGTATCCGCTCGTCCTCTTCGTGTTCGGGAAACCGGAAGGATTGATTATCATCAGTTCCTATGCCGGCTTCCTCATTTACGGGGCCGTGGCCGTGGCCATGTGCGTGTTCGCTTCCTCCCTGACGGAGAACCAGATTGTGTCCGCCGTCATCGGGTTCGTCATGCTGTTTCTGCTCATGGTCATCGACTATCTCGCGAGCCTCACGGGCGGCGTGGTTGCGAAAGTACTCACGTGGCTGTCCCTGAATGAACGCTATCAGCAGTTCAGCCAGGGCATTTTCGATGTGACGTCCATCGTCTTCATGTTGAGTTTCGTGGCGGCATTCGGTTACTTTACGATTCGCGTCCTGGAACGCAAACGCTGGAGTCAGGGGTGAAAATGATGAAAAACGGCAACAAAAAAGGGATCCTGTTCAGCAGGCAGACGATGCGTTACGGGTCATATGCCTTGATCATCTCCATCATCGCCATGTCCCTGCTGGTGGCGCTCAACGCCGTCCTGGGCATGGATAAGATCCGCACGGCGCTGCGGGTCGACATCACGCAAAACAAGCTCTATTCCATCGGCGATCAGACGACCACCGTGCTCAAGAGCCTGAACAAGAAGGTGGAGTTCATCATCCTCCTGGATGAGGTTGATTTCAACAGCACGATGCTCAAGGAGATTTTCAAGCAATATGATCTCAAGAGCGGTGGTAAAGTCACGACCCGGTACGTGGATCTCGACAAGGATCCGCAGTTCGTGAAGCGGGAACTGGATCCAACCGGCATCACCGGGATCGCCAAGGGCGACCTTGTCGTGAAAAGCGGAACGAAAGTCCGGCTTATCACCCAGAGCGAACTTCAGGACACCAAGGTTGACCAGCAGACAGGGCAGACCTACAGCAACGGCCTCCTGATCGAG
>JANYKF010000141.1 GCA_025361665.1 Clostridiaceae bacterium | reverse complement strand
CATTTATGAGGAAAGTTTGGCAGTAGATATCTGTGAAAGGATCATCAGGACACATCAAGGGGCATAGGCTGAACTGGAACAGGCCATCGAAAAACGCGCCTGATTTTTCAAGCTTATTGCTTTCCAACAATATGCGTTATCATGAACGGTGCTGCTTTAGCTTTCATTCCCCATCCTCCAGCAAATACCGCAGATCCGCCAATGAAATGGTTTCATGCCCGGCATTGGCGCCATTGACCACCTCATCAAACGTACGGCGCTTTCTTTCCTGCAGCAGGATCATTTTTTCCTCCAGCGTTCCCTGCGTAATCAACCGGTAGACCGTCACCGGTCGGGATTGGCCCATTCGATGCACCCGATCCGCAGCCTGATCTTCCACCATCGGGTTCCACCAGGGGTCGAACAGGATCACGGTATCCGCCGATGTCAGGTTCAATCCGTATCCGCCGGCCTTCAGGCTTATCAGAAATACATTGATTTCACCATCACGATTAAACTGATCGACCACGGTCTGGCGACTCGATGTCTGGCCGTCCAGCAAGCTGTATTTGCGTTTTCGATGATCAAGTTTTTCCGCGATGATGGCCAATGTCTGAGTGAACTGGCTGAAAACAAGGACTTTGTGACCGCTGGACAGGCATTTTTCCAACAGCAGTTCAAATAAGTCCATTTTGCCGGACAGCCCGCTTCCTGACCTATATTTTGGATAGACGACGCCGGGATGGTTGCAGATTTGCCGCAAACGGGTCAATCCCGCCAAAACTTCTATTTTTGCCTGTCCCAGCCCTTTGGTGGCAATGGTTTCCTGCATGCGGCTCTTGATATGGCTTAGTGTGTGCCGGTACAACGCCAGTTGGTTTTGTGTCAGTTCAGCATAAAGCGTTTTTTCCAGTTTGGCGGGCAATTCCGGCAGTACATCCCCCTTTGTCCGTCGCAGCAGGAATGGTTTGATGCGATGGACAAGGTCTTTTGTTGAGGATTCTGGTCCGGTATGACGCAGCCTGAAATCGGCTTGCGTGCCGAGAAATCCGGGCATCACAAAATCAAAAAGCGACCAGAGATCCACCGGAGTGTTCTCCAAGGGCGTTCCTGTCAGGACCAGGCGATGCTCGGTCTTCACCCGTTTCAATTGGCGCGCCAGATGGGTGTCCGGGTTTTTGATCATCTGGGCTTCGTCCAGAATACAAGTGTCGAAGGCCATCCCCAGAAAACGGTCGAGGTCACGCTGGAAAAGGGGATATGAGGTGATGATCAGGTCGCAGTCCTCAGATTGCCTGAACTGACGCATCCGGTTGGACTCGGAACCGTGAATCAGAATGGTCTTCAATTCCGGTGAGAAATGTTTGGCTTCGTGAAGCCAATTGACCATCAGTGTTTTGGGACAGACTATCAGCGAGGGCCGCCTGTGCGGATTGGCGGCTAAAAAAGCCAGAACTTGAATCGTTTTTCCAAGGCCCATGTCATCAGCCAGAATACCGCCCAACCCATAAGTGCGGAGGAACTGAAGCCATCGCACGCCTTCCTTTTGGTACGGTCTCAGAATCGCTTCGATCCGAGTCGGCAAAGCAGGCATGGGGAAGCGGTCTTCCGGGGAACCGTTGCCAGTCGAGGCATCATTGCGGTTTATCCCGTTCAGCAAATGCCTGAGAGCCATGTCGAAATCAATCGCTCCGGAACGCTGCATTTCAGCCCACTCAGCCAATTCGGCAGCCTGCCAGGCTTCCATGGCAACCGTTCCGTCATCGGTATTTGGACCGGCAGATTCTCCAATCAGGTTCAACAGCCGCCGGATCTGGTCGAGATTGCTGATTTCGATATAACGGCCCTGATCGATCAGCCACATCTGCTGTCCATGAATCAGGGATTCCAATTGTTCCGGGGTGATATTCAGTTGATTGCAGTGATAGGATACGGAAAACAGCAACAGCCCGGACATCTGTATGTCGGCCATTTTGATTTTCACAGTCATTTCCAAGCGTTGGGGGTGACGCTTTTCCAATTCTTCATCGTAAAGTGTGACCCAATCTGCCGGGAACAGGGGGGCAATGTCATGAAACAACCTGAAAAGGCCAAATTCACCAGGCAAGGTCAAACATCCGATTTCATCGGCTTCCCAGTCAGGCCATTGCCCGAAAAAATCGATGACTTCCCTTGTTGCCGGGTGCGCTCTTATCGCGTGCCTTTGTAACGGTTCCGATGTCAAAGGATGGGTACGCAGGACATTCCGGCCCTCATTGTCTTTCCAGACCAAACGGGGTATCACCCGGACTTGTTCGATGAGCGGATGCCAATGCAATAGAATGTGTACCTGGTGATGGGAAAGATCGGGAAGAGATTTTTTCGTGGGAACACGAGGCGGCTCGGATTCCAGCAACATGCCGGCTTCCGGATCCCTTTCCCGATGAAGGTACATGAGGCCAACGGCCACTGCATGGCGGCAGATGGAGGGAGCCCCATGCGGGCATGGGCATTGTGCCTGCAGCAATCTGTTTTCCGATACGACAAGGCTGACCGGGTAGCGCTCTGCCGCCTTCACCACAGCAGTTACAAGTGAAGTGGCATCCGGAACGGAATCCGGCTCTGCATCCAGCTCTGCATCCGGCTCGGTATCCGGCTCGGTTTCCAACCCACTGACCCGTCCATTGCGGGCATATCCCAGGCCGCGAAGCCAATCGACCGGGGTTGCCATGCTTTTCAGCAACTCGACTGTGAGCACAGTGCCTCGCTTTCCATTCGCAGACCATCACTGTGTCTGATTATATCACGGGAAGTTGCTTGGACGGCAATGCCGGCTTTATGTTTGTCAATTGCCAAATTGCCTCGCCGTTTCAATCTTGATTCTCGTGCAAAAAGTCGATTTTCGACTTTTTCATGCAAGTTGCATTTTGCAACTTGCATGCATCCGGCGGCA
>JANYKF010000104.1 GCA_025361665.1 Clostridiaceae bacterium | reverse complement strand
AAGCACTTTTGATGGCCACCAACAAGGCACCATTATTTGCATCGCAAACACAATAACCAATATTCATATGTCAAAGTGCGGCTGCCGCCAGGCGGCTTGTTTATGTTGCTCAAATGACGTAAAATCATGCTGAATAGTTACGCCTTGACAAAGGAGAAGCCGATGCTGGATTTGACAAGCCTCGTCGAAGCCGTTTCAGCGCTGGAGAGAACACTTCGATTCATTGCTGAACGAAAACCCGCGTTTACAGATTTGCAAATAGAGGAAAAGGATATTTACACGTCTGCCGTCGTTCAGCATTTTGAATTCACCTATGAACTCTGTTGGAAATTCATGAGGCGCTGGCTCGAGAATAACCTCTCACCCGGCAGCACGGCCGGTCTCACGCGTAAGCAGTTGTTTCGCCTCGCGGCCGAAGAACGTCTGATTGCGGACGTTGAAGCATGGTTTCGGTATCACGAGTTGCGAAATTTGACATCCCACACATATGACAGCAACATCGCGGCGGAAATTTTCGATGCCGCATCTCCGTTCTCACTGGCATCCCGTGAACTGCTGACCGCTCTTGAGGCGCGAAATGATTGATTGTGAAGGGATCGATCTCACCGATTCCCAGTTGAGCTTGATTCTGGCCTTGTTGAGACAGCATGTTCCGGGTCGGGCGGTTCGCGCATTTGGTTCGAGGGTGCGGCATTCATCCCGTCCTCATTCCGATCTGGATCTGGTTATCATCGGCAGGGAAAAACTCCCGCTGGAGGAACTCGGCGACCTGCGAGATTCATTTGAGGATTCGCTCTTGCCGTTTACCGTTGATCTACTGGACTGGCATCGTTTGACCGATGCATTCCGACACGTGATTCTCAAGACAAGCGTTGAAATACAGACAGCTGCAGGCCGTGACGCAGACTCCGGCTGAACGGGAGCAAGATATGAGTTTCGCAATCCCCAAAATGGTCAAGATACGCCAGACATTTGAGCCAGGACACATCGAGGAGATTGAACGAACAACAAGGGAACAGATCCTGTCCGTCGGCGTTTCGCTGAAGGCGGGCGCGAGGGTCGCGATAGCGGTCGGCAGCCGGGGCATCGCCAACCTTGACAGGATCGTCAAGGCGACAGTGGAAACGATTCGGGAGATGGGTGGCGATCCTTTCATCATCCCGGCAATGGGCAGCCATGGCGGTGCCACTGCCGAAGGGCAAAGACAGGTCCTTGAAGGATATGGCGTCACAGAAGAATATATCGGCGCTGAAATCCGTTCATCCATGGAAGTCGTGTCCCTGCCGCCAGGCAACCTCGGCCACAGGGTCTACATGGACCGACATGCTTTCGAGGCCGATGCGACGATTGTCATCAACCGGGTCAAGGTTCACACTGATTACCATGGCACGACTGAAAGCGGACTGTTGAAAATGTGCGTCATCGGTCTCGGCAAGCATGCGATGGCGCTGGAAATTCACCGGTATGGCGTATATGGGCTGAAAGAGCTGATTCCAGTGACAGCGCGCCACATTCTGCAGGATTCCAACATCATCATGGGCATCGGCATCGTGGAAAACGCATATGATCAGACCGCTGTCATCCAGGCCATCCGAGCTGAGGATCTGGAGCGGGAGGAACTCAAACTGCTGGACTTCTGCCGTCGACACATGCCCTGTCTGCCTGTTGACAAACTGGACGTGCTGATTGTGGACCAATTGGGCAAGGACATCAGCGGCGTGGGGATGGATCCGAACATTACCGGAAGGATGCGCATCCGGGGCCAGCAGGAACCTGTTCGCCCAAATGTATCCAACATCATCGCGCTGGAATTGACGGAAGGTTCCCATGGAAATGCGCTTGGCATGGGCCTGGCGGATTTCATCACGCGCCGTTTTTATGGACAGATTGATTTTGAGGCAACTTATGAAAATGTGCTGACCAGCACATTTACGGAGCGGGGGAAAATGCCGATCGTCGCGGAAAATGCGCGGCAGGCCATGACATATGCCCTGCGGACAGCAGGACCCATCAACATTCCGGACGCAAGGATCATCCGCATCAGGAACACGCTGAAACTGGACGAAATGTACGTTTCTCCGGCAGTTTTGAGAGAACTTGTATTGAATGACACGGACGGGAATGCCGGGGAAATGCAGGAGATGTTCGATGGTGATGGGAATATCATCCCATTCTGACAGGGGCAGGGCATGATCAAGCTGCTGGTGATAGCTGATGATCTAACGGGTGCCATGGATACCGGTGTTCAGTTTTCGGGCAAGGGCATCAGGACGCTGGTGACCATGGATCCGGGATTTTGTGCAGGTCGCCTTGACGCGGATGTTTCCATGGACAGCCTTGACGTGGATGTTTCCATAGACAGCATTGACACGGATGTTTCCGTTCTTGTCGTCAATACGGAAAGCAGGCATCTCTCCGCCAGTGATGCTTATCAACGGGTGTACCGTACCGCGCAATCCGCGAAGAAAAGCGGGATTGCATATGTCATGAAGAAAACAGACTCCACTCTGAGAGGGAATATCGGGAGTGAGCTCCAAGCCGTCGTGGATGCGTGGGACACGCCTGATTTGATGTTTCTGCCGGCTTATCCCGCAAATGGAAGGACAACGGTGAACGGACGGCAATACGTTCATGGCATGCCGCTGGAGCTGACCCCGTTTGCAGGGGATCCGCTTGAACCGATGACCAGCAGCGACATTCGGAATATCATCGGACGGCAATGTGCGTATTCAACCGTGTCAGCGGAGGCGCCGGACAGGCTGGCCGGGATGGATTCCGGGCAAAAAGGGAAAACGATCCATATTATTGATTCCCGTACGCAGGAGGAACTGCGGCAAGCCGTTCATTGGCTGAACAACAGGCATCTGCTGCTGGTGACGGCCGGATGCGCCGGACTTGCTACCGCCCTGGCGGATGCGCTTGAATTTGATAAAAAAGTAGTCTGTCCCGAATCCAAACCCCGGTTTCCGTGTCCCGATTTTCCTTTCGGGCGGATGCTGACGGTGTGCGGAAGCCTGAACGCAGTTTCGCAGGCACAGATTGCCTATGCAGCCGATCATGGATGCATTGTGATCAAAATGACTCCGGAAGAAAAACTTGCAGCGATCGATGCCGATGAATGGCTTCTTGACGACAAAGCCAATGAAATCAGCCGTCTGATGGATGCCGGAAAGGATGTCATCCTTGCCGCCGCATTGGGGATTGAAGATGTTGCATCCGGTGACAGGCTGGCGCAAGGCAACGGCATTTCCGGCCGGAGTCTTTCCGCCATCATCTCCGGCAACATGGCGAAGATAGTCCAAGCCGTTTTTCGCAGTCAGGATCGGATCCTGCTTGTCATTTTTGGCGGCGATACGGCCATCGGCATCATGAATCAACTGGGTGTGCAGACATTGGAGCCCTGCCGGGAGATTCAGCCCGGCATTGTGTTGTCAAAACTTGAAACCGGGTCTAAAACATCCTGGCTCGTAACCAAGGCTGGCGGATTCGGCGAAACAGACATCCTTAAGAAAATCAGGGAATCGATATGTCCGACACTAAAACCTAACGAATCCATCAGCCCGACCCCAAAACCCAATGATTGTTCCACGGAGGGATAGACGATGCTGCTGGCCATCACAATGGGAGACCCTTCCGGAATAGGGCCGGAGCTTGTTTTGAAAGCATTCTGTGAAAACCTTTTACCAGGAGATTTCCTGGTCGTCGGCGATTATGAGGTGCTTGATTACTGTAATCAGCTCCTGCGATACGATGTGAAGCTGAACCGGATGGTGGGTACCGGCCCCCGGTTGGAAGGATTCCTCAATGTCATGGATTTGGGGCTCATGAAAAAAGAAACGTTGCGAATAGGCATAATTTCAAAGGAGTCGGGATATGCGGCGTACAAGTATGTCGAAACAGCGACAAAACTCGCTTTGCAAGGTGAAATCTCCGGCCTGGTGACCCTGCCCATGAACAAGGAAGCCACCAGGCTCTCCTTCAAAGCTTTCACGGGCCATACGGAAATGATTGCCGCTCTGTGTGAGGAAACGCATTACACGATGATGCTGGTTTCTGAAAAATTGATTGTCACGCATGTCAGCACACACTGTTCCATGGCTGAAGCGGTTGCTGCCGTGAAAAAGGACAGGATAGCCGATGTGATCCGCCTGACGCATGAAGCCCTGAAAGGATTTATTGCGAATCCGAGAATCGCCGTGGCGGGACTCAATCCACACGCCGGCGAAAATGGCGCTTTCGGGATGGAAGAAATCCTGGAGATCCGCCCGGCCGTGGAGATGGCAAAGGCCAGGGGCATCGATGCGGATGGGCCTGTCGCACCGGATACGGTCTTTGTGAAAGCATGCCGGAATGAATATGACGCAGTTGTCTGCATGTACCATGATCAGGGACATATCCCGTTAAAGCTGCTGGATTTCGATGGGGGCGTGAACGTGACACTCGGACTCCGGGTAGTCCGGACATCCGTGGACCATGGAACAGCGTTTGACATCGCATACAAAGGAATAGCCTCCACCCGCAGTCTGGTGGAGGCATTCAACTTTGCCGGAAAAATGCTTGCCGGAGGATGAGCCCTGCTACCAGCTGCTCCGTGCGCGGCCGCTGCAAGGCTGGGACACATCCTCCACCGCGCCGAACGGGCAGAGCGCAATGCATTTCATGCACCCTGAACATTTGTAAAAATCGATCCAGGGCTTGTCTTCAGGCGACTCCCTGATGATGGCATCCCGATCACAGATTTGCTGTACGAAACAATCAGAACATGCTGCGCAGGTTTCCGGCCGGACAATCACTCTTTTCACAAAAACCTCATCTGAATGCAGTCGACGGTATTTTCACAAAAACCTCATGCGAATGTAGTCGGCGGCAATCGCCAGGTCAGTCGCGGCTTCCCGAGGGCCGCAAGGCACCGCTTTCTCGCCGCGTACGGCCGCCAGAAAGTTCATCGCCTGGTTGCGCATGGCGGAAACCCGGGGCAGAACCGGCTGAGTCACTACAGGTGCACTCTTCCCGTTGTCTGTGTAGACGGAGACGGTTCCAGGCTCCTGGGCTGCGAGCGGGGCAGACAGCACAACGCTGATGTAGCCTTTTTCGAACCCGACGAACAGGGTCTCTTCCCAATCCCGGGTACGGCTGTATGGAGCCATTTCCAGGATCCCAGCGACACCTGAAGCGCTTTCAACTGCCATCAGCACGCCGGATTTTTCCGCGAATACCACCTTGTAGGGTTCTCCAAGGAGGAATCTCATGGCATTGACCTGATGGATGTAGTAGTTGACGAAAGATACATACTCATTTCCTGTCTTCCCGTCGAAACTGGAAGGGGGATTTTCCGCCTGAATGGCCGGATATGCTTCGTCTGAAGTAATCATGTCCTCCATCCTTACGCCGCCCATCCAGTTTCCGGGAGGCATCGTGATCCGGACCATTCTCATGGCGCCGTATTCATTGCTCTTCTTCCAGGCGCCAATCAGGTCTTTTGCATATTCCATGGCAGGGTCAGAACGCTTGTGATAACCCAGCATATAGACATTATGGTTCTTCTCAGCCAGTTCCGCCAGAATGGTTCCCGATTCCGGGCATACTGCGATCGGCTTCTCCGTCAGAAGCGCCTTTCCGGCTTTCAAGATGTCGGGCATGATGTGGATATGGTGTGAAAAGGGTTGCGCGGCCACGATTGCATCCACATCTGCATTGGCCAGCAGGGACAGGTGATCCCCATACGTCTCACGGATCCCGTACCGTCGGGCCACTTCTTCCGCCATTTTCTTCCTTGGTTCCGCCAAGGCGACAATTTCACAGTCCGGCAAGCCAACGTAGTTGATCAAGTGGGCTCTTTGGCCCATGAATCCCGTGCCCACAAACCCGAGTCTGA
>JANYKF010000090.1 GCA_025361665.1 Clostridiaceae bacterium | reverse complement strand
TCCACGTCTTTTTCTTCCCGCAGCTTTTTTGGGATGGTCTTGTACAGTTCCAGTGCGATTTGCCGGAGCTCCTCCACCTTGTACTGTCCAAGCAGTTTTCGCACATCCGACACCAGCATGCTGTTTGTTTCCTTTCCGAATGGATTGTTCCCGTACACGCTTCAATTGCGCACGACCAGCTGGTACCGACGGGTGTTTCCGAGTCAACTGCGCAGGTCCAAACGGCATCGATGACCATTCACGCTTGATGATGATGCTCTTTTCGCATATCAGGAATACTGAAAGTCCTCAACACCCACCCCCGCCTCCAGGGAAGCCTGCACATCCAGGATCCGCTGGTTTTCGGAACCGCGGAAGCGGAGCAGCAGGTTTCGCTTCTTCAAGACGAAGGGCCCATCCACAAGCAAGTCCAGAGAAGACAGCAGTTCTTTCCAACCGGGATGAGCCCGGGTGTCCTTTATTCCTTCCAGCAAATCTTCGAAAACATATCCCGTATAAGCCAGCAAATGAAGTCCGGCCGCTTTGGCCGCCAACGCCAAAGCCGCACACCCTTCCGCCTGCTGAAAGGGTTCGCCTCCGCTGAGCGTCAACCCGTCAAGAAGCGGATTGGCGGCGGCAATGTCCATAATCTCCTGAACCGTCATGGCCTTCCCGCCCTCGAAAGGCTGAAGGTGGCCGTTGTGACACCCCGGACAACCGTGGCTGCAACCCTGGGTGAAGACCGTCATCCTGATGCCGGGTCCGTCCACAATGGATTCCCGGACAATGCCGCCGATCTGCAGCGATTTCATGCCTGTTCTCTGCCGTTTCACCTATGTCTTCCCGATGGAATGCTTCACGCGATCCCGCTCTTCCGCCCGTTTTGCATTGTTGAAGTGATCGAGGGAACCCACCAGGTATCCCGTGATGCGGCGGATGCGCACGAACCGGATGGAATCTTCCTCGCGGCCGCAGGAAGGACAGGTGTTCCCAATGATGCCGGAGTACCCGCAGACCGGGTCGCGGTCCACCGGATGGTTGATGGACCCGTATCCCATGCCGGCTTCCTTCATGGCCCGGACAATCTTCTCGAAGGCCTCGAGGTTCTGGCTCGGATCCCCGTCCAATTCCACATAGCTGATGTGGCCGGCATTGGTCAGCTCGTGATAAGGCGCCTCGATGCGGATCTTGTCGAAAGCGCCGATCTCGTGGTAGACGGGGACATGGAAACTGTTGGTATAGTACTCACGGTCCGTCACGTCCTTCACAGTGCCGAACAAGGCGCGGTCATATTTGACGAAGCGGCCGGAAGTACCCTCTGCAGGGGTCGCGATGAGGGAGAAATTCAGCGTGTATTGCCTGGCCGCATCGTCCATCCGCTTGCGCATGTAGCCGATGATCTCCAGGCCGAGGTTCTGTGCTTCCTCTGATTCGCCGTGATGCTTTCCGGTCAGGGCTTTGAGGCATTCCGCCAGCCCGATGAACCCCATGGTCAGGGTGCCGTGCTTGATGACCTCCCGGATTTCATCATCCCACCCAAGCTTTTCGGAATCCATCCATATGCCCTGGCCCATCAGGAACGGGAAATTCTTGACCTTTTTGCGAGCCTGGATTTCAAAGCGTTCCAGCAGCTGGCTGATGACGAGATCGATCTTCTTGTCCAGTTCCTCGAAAAAGATGGTGATGTTCCTGTTGCTGCGCAATCCGATCCGGGGAAGGTTGACCGTTGTGAAACTGAGGTTTCCGCGGCCGAAGATGGTCTCGCGCTCCGGGTCGTGCACATTGCCGATGACCCGTGTCCGGCAGCCCATGTAGGAGATTTCCGTCTCCGGCCGGCCGGCCCGGTAGTATTTGAGATTGAATGGCGCATCCTGGAAGGCAAAATTGGGAAACAGGCGCTTTGCGCTGACCCTGCAGGCCAACTTGAAAAGATCATAGTTCGGATCTCCGGCATTGTAGTTGATGCCTTCCTTCACGCGAAAAATATGGATGGGGAAAATGGCGGTTTCTCCGCAGCCGAGTCCGGCTTCCGAAGCCAGCAGGACGTTCCGGATGATCATGCGTCCTTCCGGCGAAGTATCCGTGCCGTAATTGATGGAACTGAACGGAATCTGGGCGCCCGCGCGGCTGTGCATCGTGTTGAGGTTGTGGACGAAGGCCTCCATGGCCTGGAACGTATTGCGCTCCGTTTCAAGCAAAGCCTTTCGAGTGGCGAAGCTCCGTGCCTTTTCACACATTTCCGCTCCCGCCATGGGAAGCAGGCTGTCAGATTCGGCATCGAAATAGGCCCTGGAGGTTTCCAGCGCAGGCAGGAGACCCTCCGCCGCCAATGCCTCGAATGCCGTCAGGACACCCGTTTCCATGGCCTCATACTGCCCGTCCGGCTGGCAAAGAAGTTCAAGCGCTTTCATGAAGTTCTGGCGATACAGGCGCGCATAGGTCTTCACCACGCCGCGGGACATGGCGTAATCAAAATTGGGGATGCTCTGGCCGCCGTGCTGGTCGTTCTGGTTGGATTGGATGGCGATGCAGGCGAGGGCGGAATAGCTGTGAATGTCGTTCGGTTCCCGGAGGTTGCCGTGACCGGTGCTGAATCCGCCGCGAAACAGCCTGTCGATGTCGATTTGGCAGCAGGTGGTCGTGAGGGTCAGGAAATCCATGTCGTGGATGTGGATGTCCGCCTCCTTGTGCGCCTTTGCATGTTCCGGTCGAAGCACGAACATTTCGTAGAACTGCTTGGCGCCCTCGGATCCGTACTTGAGCATGGTGCCCATTGCCGTGTTGCCGTCGATGTTGGCATTTTCACGCTTCATGTCATTGTCTTTGGCATCCTGGTAGGTCAGGTCCTCGAACACTTTCATCAGCCGGGTGTTCATCTCGCGCACTCGAGTCCGTTCAGCCCGGTAGAGGATGTATTCCTTTGCGGTGCGCGCATGCCCGGTCTCGATCAGGATCTTTTCAACGGCATCCTGGATTTCCTCCACGGTCGGCACACGCCCGCCATATTGCGCCTCGACATATTCCACCACGCGTCCCGCAAGGGCCAGGGACGTCTGGTAGTCCTTTCCACCCGTGACGTTGGCTGCCTTGAAAATGGCATTGGCTATTTTTTCGACCATGAAAGGAACCTCACGACCGTCCCTCTTTTTGATCAGGGTCATCATGACGCCGGCCTCCTCTGTATTTTCATGACACAACATCTTCAGTTTTTCGATCATACCATATACAAGATATAGCGTCAACGCGGTAGAAGGCCTGTTTGAAAATATCATTTTTTTCTGTCGGAGATGATAAAATGCGAGCTGCTCCAACCGGAAAAGCGCCATCGGGGCAGCAAAAAGCGCCTGCCAGCCGCAAAGCCGGTTGCAGGCGCCTCTGTCCGGGAAGGGCTTCGCTTCAGGTGCCCGCCTTCTCCTTTGTCCGCTTGATAACCTTTAACCGCGCGAACTCCTCTCGGTCCTTCTCCTCCAGCGCATTGGCGATGTCGGCGGTAATCTGCTCGTACTTGGGGATCATGATGTTGCGCAGGGCATTCGCCCGTTTCTGCGTGCGGCGGATGTTGGTGGCCAGGCGGTAAATGGCGTTCTCGATCTCGGCGATTTCGCATGTGAGGCGTTTCACTTTGGTGAACCGGTCCCTGGCCAAGTCCAGGGCTGCGCTTGTCCGCAGAAAGCCATAGGTAGGCACCAGCGGCACTTCCTTGAGTGTCACGACCGGAATGTCCACTCCCATGATGCTGTGGTCCTGGATGACCACGCCGTTCTCTTCCGGCACGCCGAGACCAATCTGGTTCACCTCCGAGATGCCGATGGTGATGTTGGCGGTCTGCAGGGCCTCATAGGCATCGGTGAATGTGGTCAGAATCTCGTTCTGTATGGCCTTGGCCCGGTCGACAAGCATCATCATCTCGCGGACCAGGATGTTCCTTTTCTTGTCCAGCAGGTCGAACCCCTGGCGGGAGAGCACCAGCGTGCTTTTCGCCACGATCAGGTTCCCCTTCGTGGGGAAAAGGGTCATGTCCATTCAACTCACCTGCCTTTTCGTGGGGAAAAGGGTCATGCCCATTCCTCCCACCTGCCTTTTCATGGGGAAAAGGGTCATGCCCATTCCTCCCACCTGCCTTCACCGGGGACAATCTCCACGTAATATTTGTCCAGCATTTCGGGCGATACGCGATCGAGTTCCTCGCGGGGCAGCAGTCCCAGCAATTCCCAACCCAGATCCAGCGTGTCGGTCATCTCACGGTTTTCATCCGGCTGCTGGGACACGAACTGGGACTCGAAGACCCTTCCGAACTTCATGTACTTCTTGTCGAGATCCGCCAGCTCGTCTTCCCCGATGACCGATGCCAGTGCGCGGGTTTCCTGCACTTTCGCGTAGGACGCGAACAGCTGGTTGGCCACCTGTGGATGGTCCACCCGCGTGTATCCCTCGCCGATGCCGTCTTTCATCAGGCGTGACAAAGACGGCAGGACAATGATCGGAGGATAGATGCCCCTCTGGTGCAGGGCCCGATCCAGCACAATCTGTCCTTCCGTGATGTAGCCGGTCAGGTCTGGTATGGGGTGCGTGATGTCGTCATTAGGCATGGTGAGGATGGGAATCTGCGTGATGGATCCCTTCTTGCCCCGAATCATGCCGGCACGTTCGTACATGGAGGCGAGGTCCGAATACAGGT
>JANYKF010000079.1 GCA_025361665.1 Clostridiaceae bacterium | reverse complement strand
CGGCGCCGGATGGCCGCGCCTTCGTCAATACGACCGGGAACAGCGGCATGGCCACCGCCGGCTCGGGAGACGTGCTGGCGGGCCTCATCGCATCCTTGGCGGCCCAAGGCATGGATCCGCTCGGTGCCGCCGTGTGCGGGGTCTTCCTGCACGGCCTTTCCGGGGATCTGGCCATCCGTGCGTGCGGCCGGCAGGCCCTGATCGCATCCGATCTCGTGGCGTACATCGGGGCCGCTTATCTGGAAATGGAGGCCTTTCACAACGGCGGACGCGGAGGTATCTTGCAGTGAACATGGACAGACTGGTCAACCGTGCCTGGGCGGAAATCGATTTGGACTGCATTGCCGGCAATGTGGCGGAAGTCCGGCGCATCGCCGGACCGCGCACGGAGATCATGGCGGTTGTGAAAGCCGATGCCTATGGGCACGGCGTGGCGGATACCGTGCAGACCCTGCTGGATGCCGGCGTCAGCCGCCTGGCGGTGTCCATGCTCGACGAGGCCCTGCAGCTGCGGCAGTGCGGTGTGGATTCCCCCATCCTCGTTCTGGGGTATACGGATCCGAAGCGTGCTGCGGATGTCCTGCACGGAAACATCACCCAGACGGTGTTCAGCCATGATCTGGCGGCTGCGCTTTCCGTGGCCGCACACGCGGAGGGACGGACAGTCCGCGTCCATGTGAAAATCGACACGGGCATGTCCCGTGTCGGCTTCATGCCCGGCTATTCGGCAGTCAAGGATGTCGTGGCGATCAGCCGGTTGCCCGGCATCGTCATCGAAGGCATATTCACGCATTTTTCCGTTGCCGACGAACCGGATCCGCAGTTCACGGACCATCAGTTCGAGTTGTTCGAGAGCATTTTGTCGGAACTGAACCGCATCGGCGTGATGATTCCGCTTCGGCATGCCGACAACAGCGCCGGTTTGCTGGCGCATCCCCTGACAATCCTGGACATGGTCCGCCCGGGAATCATCCTGTATGGCCTGCTGCCCGCACCGGGCATCCGGACCGGCGGAATCGTCCTGAGGCCGGCCATGTCACTCAAGGCCCATGTCATCCTGCTAAAGGAAATCGCGGCGGGAACGCCGGTCAGCTATGGGCGGAAGTGGGTGGCGGAGCGTCCGTCGTGCATCGCGACCATTCCCGTGGGGTATGCGGACGGGTACTCCCGGCTGTTCTCCAACCGGGCCCGGGTGCTCGTGAACGGGCAATACGCGCCCATCGTGGGTACCGTGTGCATGGATCAGTGCATGGTGGATGTGACGGACGTGACAGGGGAAGTGAAAACCGGGGATGAAGTGGTCCTGTTCGGCGAGCAGGGCGGATGCCAAATTGCCGTCGAGGAACTCGCCGAGATCGCAGGCACGATCCCCTATGAAATCGTCTGCCTCATTGGCAAGCGCATTCCCCGCGTGTACAAGCGAAACGGGGAAATCGTACAGATCCGGAACTACCTCATATGACCGCACATCGAATTGACATTTGACTTCCGATGCACCGGCGCCTATCATTCTACTTGTAACCTGTTTTCCCGAGGGTGCAGGCCATTGCGGACATGGATCCGAAAGTGAGGGAGATACCAATGAAACAGGCACTAAGAATTGGTTTGGCAGGATTTGTGGGTCTTGTGGCAGGCGTGGGCATCATGTTCGCTTCCGCCGCCGGCACCCAGCCCGGCAGCGAACTGGACCCTCTTGTGACGAAAAGTTATGTGGATCAGAAAATCGCGGCGCTGGCGGGACAAACCGGCACGACGGTGCCTGCGGGCGTCGCGGGCGGTACCGTGGACAGCGCGGCCGTTACCCAGCTGCAGACCGATGTCGGGGAACTCACCCACTTCATCATCGATGCCCTGACGGGCGTGGACAGCCTGAAAGCCCGCCTGAATGCAGTGGAAGGCGGATTCGTGGCGGTGGAGGTGCCTGTCGGCAAGACCGTCCTGCTCGGCGGCGGATCGGAAGTGATCGTGCGCAGCGGCAAGACGGCAGCCATTGCGGGCACTTTCGGCGGACTGGCCGACGTGACGACGGGAGTCGATCTCAAGGGCGGTGCGGCTGTCGTGAACCAGCACCTGCTCATTGCATCCCGAACGGATGGCAGGGGATTGAAAATCAATGCCCAGACGGCTTATCTGCTGATTCGCGGCGGATATACGGTCAAATAGCAACGCACAGAGATGCAGCAACAGGATGCGGCATCCCGCATCCCGTTTTCATGGCGTATTCATCCGAACAGGCGCATACGCAGCGTCAGCCACACGAACCGGGGCAGATCAAGCATCCTGCGCCAGCGGCGTGGTTCCCGGATGAGGCGGAACAGCCATTCCAGGCCCATTCTCCGCAGCCATTCCGGAGCTAGCTTCACAGTGCCGGCAAACACATCCAGACTGCCGCCCAGACCGATGGCCACGCGGCATTTCAGCCTGCTCCGGTTGTCCTCTATCCAGCGTTCCTGTTTCGGCGCGCCCAGGCAGACAAAGAGGATGTCCGGATTCGACCGGTTGATCCCTTCGACAATGCCAGCCGACTCCGATTCATCAAAATACCCGTTCCTCATTCCCGCGATGCCGACACCCGGATACTCGGAAAGTATGTGAACGGCGG
>JANYKF010000074.1 GCA_025361665.1 Clostridiaceae bacterium | reverse complement strand
CCTCCGCAAGGATTGGTGCCATCAAAGCACTGCCCATCCGCAGGGAGACCTCCGAGAATACGATCTGGGCCGTGAAACTCGGCAACACGAAGGCCGAGGGCGGAACCCGCGGCATCACGCACACGGTTGGCGGAAGCTCCTGCATGCCGTTCCACCTGTGGGAAGGGGAAATGCCGAACAAGCCGCTTGTGGCACTTGAAGTCTTCGACAGGATCGGCGACAAGTATCCGGCCATCCTGAAGGAGATCTACGGCGACCTGCTGAAAAATCCGGCCGAGATGGCAAAAGCCTGCGTCGAACAATACGGTGCGGACCTGATCAGCGTCCGCCTGGACGGAACGCATCCCGAACGAGGCAACAACAGCCCGCAGCAGGCGGTGGAACTGGTTCAGTCTGTTCTTCGCGCCGTGCAGGTTCCCCTGATCATCACCGGACACAACCATTTCGAAAAGAACAACGAGGTCATGAAGGCTGTCGCAAAGGCCTGCGAGGGCGAAAACCTGCTGATCAACTGGGTCGAGCAGGACAATTACCGCCCCATCGCCGGTGCAGCCATGGTATATGGACATACCGTGGTCGCGCAGTCGCCCATCGATGTGAACATCGGCAAGCAGCTCAACATCCTGCTGACCAACATGGGTCTCGAGGCGTCCAAAATCATCATGGACCCGATGACGGGCACGATCGGATACGGCATCGAATACACCTATTCGGTCATGGAACGCATCAGGCTCACGGGCCTGGGCGGAGACAAGATGCTTTGCGCCCCGATCATCGTGTCGCCGGGTCTGGAGTGCGCCAAAATCAAGGAGTTCAAGGCCCCGGAGTCAAGTTTCCCGACATGGGGCGAGCTCGGCAAGCGCGCCGCAGTCTGGGAACTATCCACCGCAGTCAGCCTGCTTTACTCAGGTGCGGACATCCTGATCATGTATCACCCCGAAGCGGCGATGGCGGTCAAAAAGACCATCAACCGGCTGCTTGACGGAACTGGAGGAATGAATCATGGCGCTTAGCGGTTTGCAGATCCAGAAACTGCTTCCAAAAACGAACTGCAAGGAATGCGGTTCCAACACCTGTCTGGCTTTCGCCATGAAACTGGCCGCCAAAAAGGCCGACCTGAAGGAGTGTCCCTATGCTTCAGACGAAGCGAAAGCCATTCTCGGCGCGGACAGCGAGCCGCCCATCCGGCCCATTGCGATCGGATCCGAAATCCAAAGCAAATTGGGCGGCGAGACCGTTCTGTACAGGCATGAGAAAACGTTCGTCAACAAGACCCTAATCGCCGTCAACCTTGATGACGATGCGAAAGACATCGAATCTGTGCTGGACCGGATCCGGGATTACAAACTGGAGCGGGTCGGCGAGGTGCTGACCATCAACGCCGTGGCGGTCACGCAAAAGAGCGGCAAGGATGATCTGTTTCTCCAACTCGTCAGGCTGGCCTGGGAAAAGACAAAGCTTGCCCTTATCCTTCGCTCGGGCAGCACCGCAGCCCTGGAAGCCGCCGCCATCCTGCTGAAGGGCACGAACAGCGTCATTGCCGATGTCCGTCTGGACAACGCGGACGAAATGCGTCGCATCGCCGTGGAAAACGGCTTGGTCCTGGGCATAACGGCCTCGGACATGGATGGGGTGATTGCCCTTTCGGAAAAACTGAAAAACGACGGATTTGCAAACCTTCTTCTTCAGTTCGACACCCAATCCACCGCGGAAACCTTCCAGACCCACACGATAGCCAGGCGCGCGGCGATCAAGGACAACTTCAAGGCGCTTGGATATTCCACGCTCCGGTTCATCCGGACCGGCAATACGCTGGATGACACCGTGGAGGCCATCACGGAAATCACCAAATACGGCGGCATCTGCGTGCTGCCTGAATTCGAACCCGCCCAGCTTGTCGCCCTGATGACCTTGAGGCTGAACATCTTCACGGACCCGCAAAAGCCGATCCAGGTGGAACCAAAGGTTTACGCCATTGGAGAACCGGACAGGAACTCCCCGGTTTTCGTGACTACCAATTTCTCCCTGACCTACTTCATTGTCTCGGGCGAAATCGAAAACAGCGGCATCAGCGCCTGGCTTGTCATTCCGGAATGCGAGGGCATGAGCGTGCTGACCGCATGGGCCGCCGGCAAATTCTCCGGCGGGCACATCGCCAAGTTCATCAAGGAAGTCGGCCTCGCGGACATGGTGGATACACGGAAAATCGTCATCCCCGGATACGTGTCCCAAATCAGCGGTGAACTGGAGGAAGGACTTCCGGGATGGACGGTCCTCGTCGGCCCGCAGGAAGCCTCGGACCTGGAATCATTCATCAAGACCGTTTTGAAATGATGTGGAGTGAGCCCGATGCCTGAAATCACCTTTGTTCCAGGCGCCAGGGTTGTCTTGCAGTGAGTTGGAGTGAACCCGATGCCTGAAATCACCTTTCACCCGAGCGGAAAGTCAATTGTCGTACCGGAAGGCTCCGCGCTGCACCATGCTGCGAAGGCTGCCGGCGTTTCCGTTGAAACCCCGTGCGGCGGCCATGGGATCTGCGGAAAGTGCCTGGTCCGGATCGAATCCGGCCATGTGGATTTCAGCAACAACGGCATTCTTTCGCAGGAACTCCTGGATGACGGATATGTTCTGATCTGCCGGACAAAAGTCCTTCATGAACCGGTCAGTCTCCTGGTCCTGTCACAGCTGGACCAGGAGATTGGCCAGTTTTCCGAGGCGAAGAACGACATGCTGATGGTCAGGCGCGCGTTATTGCCGAAGGCCGACAGCATTTCCCCGCTCGTCGATGACACGTCCATCACGGTCTCCCTCCCGTCAACCGGAGACGGGCTTTCCGACCTGGATCGCCTTTACAAGGCATTGGCGGCTGCTTTCCCTGCAGTTAACCCAAACAGCCCCAACAACACCATTGATCCAATCAAACCCCTCCATCCCATCAGTCCCATCAACCCCATCAGTCCCAACAGCCCAAACAACACCATTGCTCCCATCAATCCCATCATCCCCATCAACGTCCTGGTGAAACTGCCGATCCTCCTCAGGGAAAACGAGGGCAGGATCACGGTCAGCCACTACAGGGATGGATCGGATTTTCATATTGTCGATATCATGCCGCAATTTGAAGGCGGCATTGACGACAGGAATTACGGCATAGCCGTCGATATCGGGACAACCACCGTTTCCGTGCAGCTCATCGACATCCGGGATGCCCATGTCCTGGCTTCAGAGACAGAATACAATGCCCAGATCGAATGCGGCCTGGACGTCATCAGCAGAATCAACTACGCGCGAAAACCCGAACGCCTGGAAGAACTGAAGGGCAAGGTTCTCTCCACGATCAACGGCCTGATTGCGGATCTGTCACGAGGGAACGGCATCCTGGCTGAAAACATCCACAGTGCTTCGGTCGCAGCCAATACGACCATGATACACCTTCTTCTGGGCATCATGCCCGAGTACATCCGGCTGGCCCCCTATACGCCGGCAGTATACAAGGTGCCTGTCTATACCGCTGAGGAGATTGGCATTGCCATTCACCCGAATGCACCCGTCCATATCGCACCCTCCGTGGGCAGCTATGTCGGCGGAGACATCACGTCGGGCCTCTTGTGCACATCACTGGCGACTGACTCTGAAGAGGTCTGCCTGTTCATTGACATCGGTACCAATGGCGAACTTGTTCTCGGCAACCATGACTTCCTGATCGGATGCGCCTGTTCCGCCGGGCCGGCCTTTGAAGGCGGCGGCATTGAACACGGCATGCGTGCCTCGGCAGGTGCGATTGAACGGGTGGAAATCGACCGGGTTACTGGAATTGCAACCTATTCGACCATCGGCGAAGGCAAACCGGCGGGAATCTGCGGTTCGGGAATGGTCACGCTCATCGCCGAACTGTTTTCAACAGGATGGCTGGATGCCGCCGGTAAATTAAGCAGGACAAGAATATGCCCCTCCATCGACACTTCTTCCAAGACGGCCCGCTACATCATCGCACCCGCTGATGAATCATCCACGGGAAGGCCGATTTACATTTCCGAAGCGGATATCGACAACCTGATACGGGCCAAGGCCGCCATCTATTCAGCCTGCCGCATGATGCTGAAAAGCGTGGACATGGAATTCGAGGATCTTGCCCGGATTTATATCGCAGGGGGGTTTGGCAGATACCTTGACATCGGGAAGGCAACCATCATCGGCCTGATTCCGGACCTGCCGGCGGAAAGGTTCTCTTACATCGGCAATGCATCCGTGACAGGCGCCTACATGACCCTTCTGTCCGAAACTCACAGGATAAAGCAGAGAGAACTTGCGGAAAAGCTGACCTACCTGGATTTGAGCGTGGAACACGGATACATGGATCAGTATACGGCCGCCATTTTCCTGCCTCATACGGATGCGGAGCTGTTTCAGAATGTAGTTCGACCAATGAACTGATTCCGGTGATGCCCATCGGAAATGGGTAAATACAAATAGAGTGATCCTCATGATTGCTCCTGATGGTTGCCGCCATGTCCCACTTTCCCGTAAACATTGCAGGCGAGTTTCGACTGATTCGAATCAATATGAAGGAGTGACAAACATGTGTGAAATGGATGTATATCTGGTAGACAAAAACGGTGCCGAGACATTGTATTTTGAATCGGTCGACAAATTGACCCCGGTCGGTGAAAACCTGGTGCTGGAGGATATTTTCAGCCAGCAGAAAACCGTGAAGGCAAAAATCAGGGACATGGCTTTCATCAAGCACCGCATTGTTTTGGAAGCAGTAGAATAAGCAAACAGGTCCAGTCCATCGATATCGGACGTTAGGGACGGCAATGCAATCATGAATCTGCATTGCCGTTTTTCCTTTACCCATTGTCTACTGGAATACAGTTGCAGAATGATGCGAAACCTTGGCCATTTTCAATGTACTTTCTTTCAGCTTGGAACCAGGGTTTTCGTCTTTCCGCTGCCTGGGCCGGCCGCGACCACGATATACTGTGATTCCTTGTCGTTGATGATATTCAGCTGCGAGACAGACAGTTCGCCGAAAATCTTCCGGAATTTCTCCGGTGACAGATTCCTTCTGATTTCTTCGCCTTTCGAGCCCTTGAAATATTTACGCAGGAATGAGCTGTATTCCAACTGGAAATAGTCTTCAACGAACTGAAGCGCCGTCTGGTAGTTCTCCATCATCTTCCGTGCATACTCTCCAACAATGTGGATCATCTGCGTCTTTTGGTCATAATACCTTTTCAGGCTCTGATAATCCTCAGCCTTATACTGTAGAATCCCGCGGAGCGCTTCTATTTTCGCATCTTCGCTTTTTTCGACGACTCTATATTGGAGGTTCTTTCTTGCCGCACTTGCCGTGAACAGAATTAACTCGAGGTCCAGCTTCTCTTTGAAGTATTTCCGGATATCATCGATGACAATCTGTTTTGCCGTCGCGGTGAAACAGGAGACTGGAATCATATCATCCAGTTTCTTCTGAACACAGAGGTTCCGGATGAAATCCGCGATGTACAGGTAATCGACACGGAAATCCTGTCCCCAGGAAGAGAAGCAGTGGGCTTCATCAATCACGAAACGCACGATCTTCCTATTCAGAAGAAGCCGTTCGATTGTCTTCGAACGCAGGGATTCCGGTGAGATGTACAGAATTGTCGCGTCTCCGTCCTCCACACGGCGCAATGACACGGCACGCTCAATTGGATCCAGAAGCCCATTGATCGTCACGGCATCCGTTATATTGATTCGTTCCAAGTTGTCAATTTGGTCTTTCATGAGGGACTGGAGCGGGGATATGACAACCGTGAGGCCTTTGACCGTTTTCCCAGCCTGAAGGGCCGGAACCTGGAACGTGATGGATTTTCCTCCCCCTGTCGGAAAGACCGCCAACAGCGACTGATTGGCAATGGCCGCCTTCACGGCCTGCTCCTGCAGGGGAATGCCTTCAAAGGTGCGATATGCATCGTACCCGAAGAAGCGTTTCAAACCACGGACAGCGTCCAATTTATCGTTGCAGTAGATACACCCGCACAGGCATGGCATTCCCCGCAGCAATCGCATCAGCCGATCCGTTTCAGGATACCGGTGCAGGAGCCAGGGTGGCGCAATGGCGTATTCATCATCCGCGTGAATCAGCGCCAGACAATAGGCCAGTTCGACCGGCTGCCGCGTGATCATTGCCGAAAGAGAAGCATGTTCACAGATTTGTCCTTGAAATGATTCCCGGATGGCGTGCTCAACATCAAGGATCAGTGCCTCATACCCAATATATGGGAAAAATCCGGAGAACGTCAGTTGTTCCTTCAACAAAGAAAAGAAGATGGCTTTCATTGTTTTTGGAAGCGCCTGAAAGACGGATACTTCATCGAAAAAAAGATCCATGGCCTTCTTTGCGTCACTCAAAGGATTGTTCAACTCATCAGACTGTAGTTTGTCGTCCTTGACAAGCGCATGGTAGGGACGTTGAGGAAAGAGCAAGGCAGACAGGGGAAGCGTATCGATGATGGCCGCCTGCCCAGGATACCGCGTCGTATCCCTTTGGCCCAGCATCGGCTTCAAAAAAACCAGATCGTGCAGGAGAATGTTGTGGCCGTATATGAAATCTGAATCTTCAAGAAAGTGAAGAAACGCCCCTGAAAAGACCGTGTGAATGGACTCGCCATTCGGTTTCACACCGCCGAAATCTAGAATCCTCCCAGTTTCCTCGGACACTTCCGTATCGATAAACGTGATAGCCTTCAAATCTGCATCCCCCTATATCATCCAACCGGCACAACTCCGAAAGCAAGTTGTCTGAAAACTCGCTGCCCTCTCTTGCATATCCTCGTCGCCTGCTTGGGCGCATACAGCATTTTACAGATTTATATGATTATGATACCACAATCACAGTCATTGATGGAAGACCACACATGCTTCGCGGCGAATCACCAGCAAGACCAGTGGTTGCGCCAGCATCAATGCCATTATATATTTCATTCAGCGCATACACAGGGTAGACTTTATATGCTTCGCGGCGAATCACCAGCAAGCCATGAAAATGTGCTCATGATTTATTGGATTTTCATTACCAAATAGCGCATTTTCAGGATAGAATATTGGATTGGGAATATCGGATCGGGAACGCGTTCTTCGGTGTATAATCATTGCGTGCGCTGGCATTCATTCATTCCGGAGGGAAAACGACATGGACAATGCAATTGAATTGGCAAATCTATGCAAGCATTATAAGGACTTCGCACTGGACAATATTTCTTTTTCCTTGCCGATGGGTCATGTCATGGGGTTTGTCGGACAAAACGGTGCAGGGAAAACCACCACGATTCGCCTGATGCTCAACATGACGAACCGGGATGGCGGAACCATCAAGATATTCGGTCTCGACAATATGGATGATGAGCAGAAAATCAAGCAGGACATCGGCGTTGTGTTTGACGAAATCTTTTTTGTCGAAAGTTGGAAAGTCCGGGAAGTTGAAAAAGCCCTCAAAGGCTTTTACAGCAAATGGAGCAGTGAATCATTCGCACAATATGCAGGCAGCTTCAAACTGCCCATGGATAAAAAGGTGAGTGAATTGTCCCGCGGGATGAAAATGAAGCTGATGCTTACGGTTGCGATGTCCCATGATGCGAAACTGCTGATTTTCGACGAGCCGACAAGCGGTCTCGACCCCGTGGCCCGCGACGAACTCCTCAAGATACTGGGCACGTATATCTCCGACGGACAAAGAAGCATCCTGTTTTCAACCCATATCACATCGGATTTGGATAAAATAGCAGATTATGTCACATTGATTCAAAACGGCAGAATCTTTCATTCCGGTACCAAGGATGGTTTGCTTGAAAGCTATCGAATCGTCAAGGGTGATTTGAAGTATTTACAAAGCGCCCTGCGTGAAAAATTGATAGGGCTGGCAACGGACATCACGGGGTTTTCAGGACTCCTGCCGACATCAGAATGCAAAGGAATCTCCGTGGAAATGGTTAAGGCAACACCTACGAGAGAGGAAATCCTGGTATTCATCAGCAGGGATGACGGAATACGAAAGCAATAACCGAAATTCATAATCCGGATGGTTGATTCTGGTGTAAAAACTCACTTTTGTGAGTTTTTATGCAGGATGTCTC
>JANYKF010000062.1 GCA_025361665.1 Clostridiaceae bacterium | reverse complement strand
ACAGGATGCGGGAGTGGAAACACGAGATAGCTTCAACTTATTATTGCGGGGACGCCTTCCCGCTCTGGCAGAACAACGTAGCTGCGGGGGCGCTCGCCTCGATTCTCGGAAATCCTCATGTTTTCGCGAAAGATACAGTATGGGTGGATCAGTACCCGTCTGTTTCCTCGCTTACAAATCGTCGGCCGGTTGCTTTCAATGAAGATGCCGCAATCTGGAAACTGGCAAAGGCCACCACGGAGTATTTTTCGGAGCACGCCGAAAAGGAGTACAAGTCCGGAATCACGGATATCGGCGGAGGTCTGGATACAGCCTGTGCGCTTCTTGGCACCGAGGACATGCTGGTTGGCCTGATGACCGAGCCCGAAGCCGTAGAATCCTTCCTGGAAGAGATTGACCAAGCCTGGTTCGAATGCTATGACAGATTGCATGGCATCATTGCGAGTTTCGGGGAAGTGATCGGGAGCTGGATGCCCATTTGGAGTCCGGACAGATGGTATGCGCTTCAATGCGACACTTCGGCCATGATATCGCCCACGCTGTTCGAACGGTTCGTCAAGCCGGGGTTGGTCCGCCAGGCTGATTTTCTTGACCGTTCCATTTACCACCTCGATGGCCCTGATGCAGTCCGCCATCTGGATCACATTCTGGATATCGACAGGATCCAGGGAATAGAATGGGTGGGAGGCCCCTATGAGACCGTTGATCGGGGTGGACGCCAATGGTATCCAATGTTCAGGCGCATACAGGAGAAAGGGAAGAACCTCGTCATCCGCTATGTATGGCCCGAATCGGTCATCCCGATCCTTGAAAACTTTTCACACCGCGGATTGTTCATCAGCACCGAATGCCCCTCAAAAGACGAAGCGGAGGACCTGCTGAATGCTGTCCGGAAGCTTAAACCACGCGAATGACACTGTATTCCCATAATTATTTCCCGTTTGTATTTCCATAGTTGTTACCCGCTAGGTGAAAACAAATAAAGAGGATGTCTGCAAAGAGGAACAATACAGTGATTGTATCATTATTGCATCCAGGAGGTTTCATGGAAAAGATCGTCGTACTCACTGCTCCCAAGACAATCAATATCGGGGAATACGCCACCGAGGTGCCGGGACCGGGTGAAGTGCTGATTAGGACGACCTTTTCCGGAATCAGTGCGGGCACGCTGATGACGCTGTATCGGGGAAACACCCCGTTTGCGAGGAAAGCATTTGACGCGTCGACACGCCTTTTCGGGCCGGTTGACGGAGAAACCGCACTCTACCCGATTCCCGGCTGCGACAGCTATGAAGAGACCGGGATCGTGGAGGCTATTGGAGACGGAGTAAGCCGGGTAGCCGTCGGGAACAGGATATACGGTGACTGGGGCCACAGGACAACGCATCTGATGACGGAAGCAGATGCCGCTGATGCGATCCTGCCTGAAGGAATCGACCCGATAGCCGGCATCTTCGCGCAGATCGGGTCCATAGCGCTCAATGGGGTTCTCGATGCCGACATCCATATCGGTGAAACGGTTGCCATCTTCGGGCAGGGTGTTCCGGGGCAGATTGCCGTGCAGCTTGCCCATGCCAGTGGCGCCCGCGTTATCGCCGTCGATCTTGATGACACAAGGCTGGCGGTTTCCAAAAGATCAGGGGCCGATGTCATCCTCAATCCCCTGCGGGACGATGTCGCGGGCACAATACGCGGACTCACGGAAAACAGGGGCGCGGATGTCGTCATCGAGTTCAGCGGCTCGGCGAAAGGTCTGCATGAAGCTATCCGATCCGCCGTGTACAACGGCCGTGTGATTTGCTCCGGCTTCATACCCGGGGACGGAAGGGATCTCAATCTGGGAGAGGAGTTCCATCATAACCGCATACAGCTTGTCTGCTCCCAGATCAGGCGCCTTGCCCCGACTCTGCAGAATCGCTGGACCAAGCACAGGCTGGAAAGGACAATCCTGGCTCTGCAGGCTTCAGGAGCCATTGATCTGGTCTCCCTCGTCACCCATCGTTTTCCCATCATGAATGCGCAGGAAGCATATGCGCTCCTGGATTCAGGAGCGCCTGGCTGCCTCCAGGTTGTCCTTGTCGCCGATGGCAAAGCCTGATTTCCTGCATTTTCAGGATAAGCTCAGCATTTCGCCAATTCAAGCACCAGCCGGGCAGATTCAGCGGTGTTCTTCCCTTTGGACGGAGAATACTCGCAGCCGACATAACCATCGTAGCCGGATTCCGAAATGGCTGCGAACACATTTTCATAGTTGATCTCGCCGGTTCCGGGTTCAAAACGGCCAGGCACGTCAGCAATATGGAAATGTCCTATCGCATGGATGTTCGCGCGAATCGTGTCGATCAGGTTGCCTTCCGTTATCTGCTGATGATATACGTCATACAGCAGCTTGACCTGCGGACTTCCCACCTGGTTCAGAATTTCAAATCCCTGTCCGGATGTGGACAGATAATAGCCGGCGTGGTTCACCAATATGTTCAACGGCTCAAGCACCATCACGCATCCATGCTTTGCAAGGATGGGCGCCGCGGCGGACAGGCAGCTCACAATCGCCTCCTGCTGCTTTTCACGCGGAACATCGGGGAGGGTGTTTCCCGTTGTGGCGATGAGTGTTTTGATCCGCAGGCAATTCACCGCGGCGATTGTTTCCTCGACCATTTCGGCAAACATCCGGGCATTGCGCGCATCAAGCATATTTGCAGGTTTCATGGCGCTCACGATATGCGGATCCCGGCTGCTGACGCAACAGGCCGCCGCTGGCAGACCCGCTTTCCCCATGGCCTCTTCAAGGGCCGGAAGGTCACGATTCGACCATCCCCACATCTCCCATGCCTGAAAACCGGCGGTTTTTGCG
>JANYKF010000058.1 GCA_025361665.1 Clostridiaceae bacterium | reverse complement strand
AAGATGCCGGTCAGCAGGATGTCACTTGAAAAAAAGGAAAACAGCAGCAGGAGGAGAGCCATCAGGGAAGCGGTCATGACAAAGACCGTTGCCGTTTTGCGGCGAAGTCCGCGCTCATCGTAGCCGGAGCCAATCTCCAGCCGTCCCCGGATCGACTGCATCATGCGGCGCGTCAGGAAGGATGCCGACAATTTGCCGTAGGCAGCCTGCCAGAGTCTGCCGCTTCCGGACCAGGATGCTTTCCGCGGTGCCGATTTTACCCTGTTTTCTCTCCGTTTCGCCGTCATGGCCAATGCCGTCAGAAAAATGGCACCGACCAGGCAGAATATTCCGAGGGCCGGAAGGATGGGGAATGATCCGTCAGGCGGGGTCCAGGCCGATGAAGTCAAGAGACGCATCCGCTTCCCCCTTCCGGTTTGTCATGTCGGATTCGATTTGTGTCGGCCACCATCTGTTCAGCCATTGCGAGAATGAGACTGCGTCGGTTTCACGCATGTTGGCCGCCATTTCTGCAGCATGGGCCGCGGATGGCCTGTGAACGGCCACATAGGAGCCGTTTCGGAACTCGACGATGTTTCGGGCTTCAAATGTTTTCCGGTCGGTCATCCGTTCGAAAAATGACTGCGTCGTATCCTGAAAACGCAGTGCGGCGTTTTGCCGGTTGGTTTCGTCGCGCCACCCGCCGGGATAGGGTACATCCGTATCGGTTCCCACAATTTCCGTGATGCGCTCGACATACCGGTGACCATTCACGTCACGGGCCAGGTGGATGTCAAAGTCGAGAACCGATACAACCTGCTGTTCCGCTATGATTTCATTATTGAACATTTCGCACTTCAAGAGCGAATTACGGAGGGACAGGACCAGATCCCGCGTTGTTTTGGCATGATGGGTGAACAAGGTGAACAAACTGGCAACCTGGGCCATTTGAATCATCCACGCGCTGACCTCGTCCGTTGCCACTTCACCGAGAATGTTCACGGCGCCATCCGTCTTCTTCTGCAGATCAAGCCCGGCTTGACCGGATACGGTCTCGGTTTCCCGAAAACTCAGGATGTTGCGTTCCGGATACAGTTTCCGCAGATGCAGTTCAAAGGCCATCTCCTGGATGCGCAGCGGATGAGCCGCGTCGATGTGGCGGATCATCTCCATCAGCAGGGTCGTTTTTCCGCTTCCCTGCGATCCGGTAACGGCTGTGATCATGGTCCCCTTTGCCAGATAACGGATAAACGGAATGGGCAATTCTGACCCCGGATCCGGAATCAGGCGTTCCAGGGAAATGTTCCGGGTCTGGAACTTACGGACAAAAAAGGCCCATGATTCGGAGAAAGGCGGGCGCACGACCACCACGCGGCTGCCATCCCGCATTTCGCTGATGCGGTATCCGTTGCTTTCTGACAATTGTCCGGCTTTGTTGTAACGGTAGATGTTCTGGCAGACACGCCGAAGCTCCTTGTCGCTTCCGAACCCCAGGCAGCCGAGTCGAATGGATTTGCCCCGATGGAACACCCAGACACTGTCGCAGCTGCGGAGCCGATCCGGCTGCATCCCACCCGTGAACCCCTCAAAAACGTCTGAATCGGCAACACCGGACACACCGGCCGAAATCCCGTCCACATCCATGTCCCGCAATTCATCCACGACACCCAGGCCCTTGTAGCGTTCATACACCATTTGGGAAAGGATTTCCATCTTGTCGGCACGACTGGGCCTGTGTCCTTCCTCCTCGCGGATATGTCTGATTTCTTCCTCGGTGATGACGAATGCCTCGGCGAATCCCTGCTCAAGAAGCGGCTTGGGGCGATCAAGACCATAGCGGTCAACCAAAACCGTCAGGGCTGCCGTCCCGTGTTCCTTTCGATAATCATACAGGAGGCATGCGAACATTTGCGGCGCGGTCATCTGCTCCGGCCGATTGAAAGGAACCGCCACGTTCAGATGCTCATCGGATATGTATCGATCCAGCATGTCCAAGATGAAATCCTTCACATATTGCTTGTCCCGCGATGATCCGTACGCACAGTGCCTCAAGGCGCGCTTCAGTTCCGCCCGCTTGTTTTCACGCTTTTTGAATTCTTCCGCGCTCAGGCCCAGTTCATGCAGGTTGGTCCGCGTCAGGTTGTTGATCCGGTCACGCACATGCGCAACCAGTCCGTCGATTCCGTACAGTGAATCCGGATCCGCTTCCTCCCGCACAGGGTCCGGACGGGAACCACGCAGATTCATCCAGGCGATGCCCCCGGCCGCCACCAGCAGAACGAGGATCAAGACAAGATTGAGGAGGCCGGATTCTTCCGTCGTCATGCCGATCCCCCCTCCAGCTGTTCCACTACGCGGCGCAAGGCAGTCATCAGCTCACGCTCCGGTGATTTGGCTTCCAGAAGATGCCGGGCCAGGAAATCATAGACCGTGCCCAAATTGCATGCCTGCATCAAGGCTGCGGAATAAGGGATTGGAAACAGCCTCGAACGGGGAATTCCGTATTTTCTTGAAATGTCGGCAGGCGTGTTTCCCACAGCGGAATCGTATCTTGAAAGCAGGAAGACCGTATGCTTCGATTCTACCTGCCCGCGGAGGTTTCGGTCCGAGAACCACTGCTCCAGGAGTGCCGCATTCTGGTTCAGGCAGACCATCCGGCAGTCAGCCGCGTGCAGCAGGGACATCGTTCCATCCGTAACTGATCCGCTTCCCAGATCAATCAGCACCCTGTCGTAAAAACTGTTCGCCGCCTTCAGCACGTCAAGCACCCGATCCACGCCGATGCCATCCGGCAAAGCTTGTTTTTGAGTGCAGGGCAGCACGTCGAGTCGATTCTCCCGGAGCAGCGACCATGCGTAATCCGGCACCATCGCACCCTGAAGCCTCCCGTTTCTGGCAAGCCGGAGCAAAGCATCCATGCCATGATTGGCAAAGTCACCCGCATCAAATCCCACCAGCTCGCGGGGCTGGAACAGATACCTTTCCAATGTTCCCTCCCGGGCATGTGAATGGGCAACAAGCATCTTTCCTTTGCAAAACAGCGTGGTTGCGCATGCGATGGCTGCCGTATTGGCCGTCGTACAGGCCTGGCCATGACGGGTGGACCAAAAGGCTGTCAGCATGTCTGCTTCCTCCTGTCGGCCATCCGAATTTGCCGGACCGATTCCTTCAAGGGAAGACGGAATCCAATTGCGGCCACATCCGCCAGCAGCCTTCTGTATTCCGTCGTGAGCCCGGAAAGACGCAAACGGTCGTCATGCTGGTTGTCGATGATGGCTGCCCAGTTCCGTTCATCTGCTGCGAGGGAAAGCCGTTCCCCCGCAATGGCCTTTTCCGGGAAATTCCTTGAAATCATTTCTTCCAGGTACCGGACGCCGATGTGGGCACCCTCCCAGATGTCCAAATAGATGCGGTGAACGACGAATTGCGCGGGTGAAGCGCTTCTGGACGCCTGCAGTGCCGCCATCGCCTGGTCCAGGCTGTTGCGGTCGCTGTCCGTGACAAGGAAGCATTGACTGTTTTTCGGCAGAACGGCACGATCCGGCAGATCCACCATATGAATCGGTGACAGGGTCCCCATGGAAATCAACCTGTTGCCCTGGGGTGAGATTTCGACAGAGGGAACCTGAATCTCGCTTTGCACATCATTTTGACCCAACTGTTCCAATTCCGTCTGCAAGGATTCGGAATCAGGGTGCTCATGGATTTCAAGTCCACAGTAGTCATATATCGTCTGTTGATCTACAGAAGGATTCACCGTGTCAAGCCTGACCGAACGGGCACACTGCAGCATGCGGCCCAGATGAAGCACCAGATACAGTTTCTGAAGGGTTCTCCTTCCCAGGAATACCACAGGAGAAGACGGAATGGCCGTTTGCCCGAAATGGTTCAAGCGCCCGGACCCTTCCGCTTTATCGAATGTCGTCATTCTACAGCCCCTCTCCGGTTCCGGTTGTTCTGTTGCCACCGGCCGTTCCCGTGCTTTTCGTTGTCTCCGGTTCAATTGCCGCAGCTGCCCCATCGGACGTGATTGTCCCACTGGTCGTGATTGCCCCGCTGGTCGTCCCTGTGCCTTTCGCTGCAGTACCAGCCCGTGTTTCGGCGGCAACGGTCTCAGCACCTGTTGAAGGCGCGGGTACAATCGCCATGGGTTGCTGCGGCTGTGGGTCCGGAATGGCATCGAACCATTTCCGGTTTTCCCGTTCCAACGCATTCACCGCACTCGCCACAATATTCGGATTCGACAGGATCAGGTCCTGCACATAGGCGTTCGCCGGATAAGTGACTGCTGCCGCCCCCTGGACATCGGGAGCCACATAGGTGACGGCATAGAGAACTGTTCCCGGATGCAGGAAGGCGTCCACAACCGCAGATGACATGCGCAGCAATTCCTGCTCTGAAACCGTCAGCCAGACGAGGTTCCCGATTCCCGTTTCATCCCGCTGCAGGTCCAGAACATTCTTCTTGGACAATACAACAAAATCGAGACCGTTCGGAAACATGACCCTTACATCCACGGTCTGGCCTTTTTCAAGCCTTTGAGGCAGGCGAACCGCGGTATACTCCTGAATGCGCGCATCATCCGGATAATCCCCGGGCTGGTAAATCAGGGATTGCATGCAAAGGGTGCCGGCCTTGACATCGTTCCTCATCACACGCCCTATCGCATCCTCCGGTGTCCGGACTACATCCAGGGGCATGGTACCGCTCCCGATTTCCATCAGAGCCAAATCCTGTTCATTGAGAACCCTGCCAGCCTTCATATCCGCCGTGAACGCATACACCACTTCCACAGGGTGGTCTGCCATCCAATCAGATTCAACCTTCAGCCGGGTTTCCACGCTGATTTGTTCCCGCATGGCAGACTGCTGCCACTGATACCAATACAGCCCACCCGCGAGAAGGACAAGGGAAACGGACAACCCGATCAGGAAGGCCAATATTGTCTTGAAACGTCTTGGTTTTTTCAGAAACAAGCGCACTCCTCCGTTCATGCATTGTGACTGCCATTTGTCACAATGCAAATCCTATCTGCCGAAATAATTGCTCCAACTGCCTGTCTTCCGTTTTTGAAAGATCGAATGGATTTCGGATGTGGGGAAAGGCAAAGATGCTGCGCTTCCCGAACAGTGTGCGTAATGCCGGCAGGTTTCCATCTCCGTCATGAGGAACGAGGTAAAGAAACTGTCTTTCATCGCCGTTTTGGTCATATTTGCCGATGAACTCCTCCATGCGGCCTAATTTCCAGTCCGCCTGGGGGCAGTAGACCATTTGCCAATCCGCGCGCATGAATTCATCAAGTGCCGGTTCGCCGCATCGTGAGCCCATATCGGCAATGGATACATCATAACGTTTTCCGCGAATGTCGGTCATCCGTCTGCAGCCAATATGATAATCGACTCGACGGAATCGAAAACTTCCTCTGCCATCCGGGTCTTCCCCGACTGTCCCGAGGTTGCCGGACAATTCAAGCATTTTTTTCAGGCAGTCCATGTCGCCTGATGCATTCATCTCCACATAAGCGGTCTCATAATGGCGTGCGGAAAACCAGGAGGAAATCGCGATGGAAGAAAATGTGGCTCCCGTGCCCTGGCATGCCCCCATCACGGCAATCCGTGCCTGTGCGGGAATCGGGGCGCGTTCTGGACCTGACAGGCGTTTCCTTGTTCCAAACAGTCCGCCAATCACCTTGCGTGACTTCAATACGGGTACAGCCTGATTCTGCCGCGAAAGCTGCACTGCAGCAGGTTCCACCATTTTCCCCTCCGCGGCTGCGGATTTTCCTGCCACATCGGTTACCGTCGCAATCAGCGCGGCCTGGCATGATTTGACATCGGGATACCGGTTGTCTGGAGACAGTTGGACGCTCTGCACAATGACGGAAGTCAGCAGCTCCGAAACGGACGCCTCCTGAAGCCGTGCCTTGATATCGCCGTGCGGAACCGTGATTGGATGGATGCCGGTCAGCAGATGGAACACCGTCATCCCGAGGTTGTAGATGTCCGTCCGGCCGTCGCTCTGTTTCAAGCCGTACTGTTCCGGACTCGCATAACCTTGTGTTCCTATGTATGCGGTATCTCCGCTGCGATTGGCACGATATGTTCGGGCAGTTCCGAAATCGATGAGCTTCAGATGGCCATGATCATCCGAAATGAGGTTGGATGGCTTGAGGTCGCGATAGATGACCGGTTCCGGCTGCTGACTGTGCAAATAGGAGAGAACGTCGCATATCTGCAGCATCCACACATGTACCTCGGCCTCCGGAATCTTGCCGCATGCTTCAAGACGCTTAAGCAGGTTGACTCCCGGCAGATAATCCATGACTATGCAAACATGCGATACCGTTTGGATGATATCCGAAATACGCGGAAGTATAGGATGATTCAAGCCTTTCAGGATGCTTGCCTCATTCAGGTGCTCCTGCAGGGTGTCGTCAGAAACCGGTATGATCTTGACAGCCCACATGTTTCCAAGCAATACATGTTCTGCAAGATAAACCTCTGCCGTACCCCCAGTGCCGACCTTCTTCAACAGCCTGTAACGTCCTTCCAGAAGGGTTCCAGTCTGCGGCTTTCCTGAAGAAGGCACATCGGTTGCCTCGATCCGGGGGTTCCGAGAAGGTGCATCGGTTGCCTCGACTTTTACAGAAGGCTTCAGATTTGCTGTTTGCACCAATTGGATTGTGTCAGACAGATAGATGGAATCAATGGATCTGAATAGAGGGTTGAGCGGCAGATCCTCCTCCACATGCAGTTCCGAGGTATCCCACCGAGACGGAATATCGTTGAGCAATATGGATGATTCAGCTGCTGTCAGGCTTTCAGATGGCGTTGCCTCATTCGTGCGCGTTTCTGTTCTCGCCAGTGAGGTTGTTGGTGCCGTCTCCAGCACTTTCCTCCACTCAAAACCTGAAACCATGAACCTGTTACCCCCGTTTCCAGCACCTAGGTTCCCTCCGGAAGTGGAATCTTCCAGCATTGATGATATTCAATGTCACGATGTCGACCCCCTGATCATTGAAAAATCCCATAATATCTTCCTGTCCGACATTCCCTCTTTTGTACCAACAATCAATATTCTAGCTTGATTATTGTAAATTGTCAA